>DAOQNO010000037.1:0-8617 GCA_035332125.1 Elusimicrobiota bacterium
CCTGGACAAAGACGGCGTCATCGACTTGGGGAACCTTCGAACCCAAAACCTCCACGAGGTTCTTCAAAGCGCGCGGGCCGAGGCCCTTCGCGACGGGTTTCAGAAGGCCGTTCTTGTCGAAGATCTTTGCCGGAAATGCCCCTTCATTGCCCGGTTCGACGCCAAAGCCCGGCGGATCATCGCCGGGCAACGTTCAACGCCCGCCCGCCCCCGCCCGTGAAATCCCTCCCCGACTTTCGAGAACCAAAAACCGCGGCGGTCCCCGACCCCTCCGCCGAATGGGGGGAGGAACATTTCGAAAACTACGGCGGTCCGGGACGGAGTTACCGTCGAACTTGGAAGCAATACAACAGCGTGACCGATTGCGTACGGATCTTTTCCCAAATCGAAGGGCTTCGAATCCAATCGGTCATCGTGCTCGGGGCCGCCATGGGCGACATTTTGAAATTCTTCGAATCCTCCTGGGGCACCCGCCCCCACGGCTGCGAGCTGAGCCGCTGGGCCTACCGCCAAATTCCCCACCCCTACCGCCGGCGCATCAAGAATCAGGACATGAAGCATTACGTGGCCGAATGTCAAAAAAAAGTGGACGTCGTTTACGCAAATTCGTTCATGTACTTAAACGAGGAGGACGTCGCCCGGGTACTGAAGGAATGCGCCCGCATTGGTCGCTTCCTGTTCGTGGATTTGAGCTATTCGGAAAGCTACGCCGAGAACGACCCCTTCCGACGGGTCCTCAAACCCCACCGCTGGTGGCGGAACCAATTCCGCGAAGCCGGCTTTTTGCCGTTCAAAAGACACCGGCGGTTGTGGCAATCGGCTCGGTGACCGACGGTCCGCCGGTGCCGATGGCCGGACCGCCGGATTCGCCGCCCCTTCACGGCGTTTCCGGGATTTGAGGCCGGGGCCTTTCGGCCGGCTCCCCGATGAGGTAAACTGTCCCCCGACTTCGAGGCGTGAGACGCCGAGAGAACCTTGACCATTCCAAAGACCCCACAACGAAACATCCCGTTGCCCCACGCCGAACGCGCTCGAAGCCTCATGCTTCTGGGATTCGGTGGGTTGTTGATCTCGGCTTTTCTGGCCCGCGGCGGCCGGGAACCCTTCGCCTCCGGGTTCGTGGCCTTGGCCGCTTGGAGTTACCTCCTCCTGGTGGATGGGTGGGTTTACCGTCATCGGGGCGAATCCCTGATTCAATCCCATCCGCGCCGTTTCCTTTTTCTCGCCTTGTGGTCGCTGGTGTTCAAGCTGTTCAACGAAATGGCCAACCTTCGCCTGGGCTATTGGGCCCATGGGGTAACGCCGGCCTCCCGGGGGGCGGCGTGGATCCTCGGCGCCGCGCTCTTGGCGGCGGCGGTGCCCGTCCTCCTGGAGACCGCCGATTTGATTGAATCCGCGGGCGTTTTTAAATCCGTCACCGTGCCGCCCCTCCACCGCGCCCCCAGTGTTTTCGTCGTGACCGGCGGCCTGATTTTCGCCGTTCTCGCCTTGGGGTGGCCCCGTCTGTTTTCGCCGCTGTGGTGGGCCGTTCCGCTGTTTCTTTGCGACCCGCTGAACGAGCGTTTGGCCGAACCTTCCCTGCTGTCCGATGCCCGGGTGGGTCAAGTTCGCAAAATCGCCTTGGTGGGTTTGGCCGGGCTCCTCACCGGCGTCCTCTGGGAAGTCACCAACGTCGTGGCCGGACCTCATTGGATTTATCCGACCTTGGACAACCCCGTTCGGTTTCTTGAGCTGCCCGTGGCCGGTTATCTGCTCTACCCGTTCATGGCGCTGAGCGCCTATGCCTCCTCGGTAACGGCCGTGGCCCTTTGGGACCGCTCCCGACCGTGGGTCCGGATTCTCCTGGCCTTCGCCGCGGCGGTGGGCGTCGTGGGCGCGCTGGCCCGGGTGTGGCCGTGAAACCCGGCGTTTACGTCGTCACCGGGGGCGCGGGGTTCCTGGGGTCCCACTTAAGCGACCATCTCCTTCGCCGGGGACATCGCGTTGTCGGCGTCGATAATTTTTTGACGGGCGCGTCCGACAACATCGCCCACCTGGCCGGCCACCCCCGCTACCGATTCATCAAGCACGACGTCACCCAGGACCTGTACCTGCACGGTCCCGTGGACGGAATTCTCCATTTCGCGAGCCCGGCTTCGCCCCGGGATTATTTGGAATTTCCCATTCAAACCCTTAAAGTCGGCGCCCTGGGCACCCACAAAATGCTGGGTCTGGCCAAGGCCAAAAACGCCCGTTTCCTCCTGGCCTCGACCTCCGAGGTGTACGGCGATCCCCAGGTCCACCCCCAACGGGAGGACTATTGGGGCCACGTCAATCCCGTGGGTCCCCGGGGGGTGTACGACGAAGCAAAGCGGTACGCCGAAGCGATGGCCATGGCCTATCACCGGGCCCACGGGGTCAAGGTGCGCATCGCCCGGATCTTCAACACCTACGGTCCCCGCATGCGCAAGAACGACGGCCGGGCCGTTCCCGAGTTCATCGACGCCGCGCTGAACGGAAAGCCGATCCCCGTGTTCGGCCGGGGCCAACAAACGCGAAGCCTGTGCTACGTGGAGGACGAGGTCGAAGGACTGCTGCGCCTGCTGTTCTCCGCCCACGTCGGGCCCATGAACATCGGCAACCCCCGGGAAATCACCATTCTGGAAATCGCCCGCCTGGTCAAGAAGTTGACCGGCAGCCGAAGCCCCATCGTCCACAAGCCCCTGCCCGTGGACGACCCCAAAGTCCGTCAGCCCAACATTGCCTTCGCCCGCCGCGCGCTTCGATGGGAGCCGACCGTCCCCCTGGAAGAAGGACTTCGGCGGACGGTGGAATGGTTTCAAACCGCGGCCGACGCCGTTCCCGCCCCGAAACGATCGAGGAAACGCCCATAAAACGTCCCCCGGCCCACGGGGTGTGGATTGTCGCCGTCACCGCGATGGTCCTCGGGTTGTCCGCATTCGGTTTTTTCGACCCCTTCGAAAACATGTCCATGGATTTCCGTTTCGCCCGACGGGGTCCCCGACCCGCCGATTCCCGCGTCGTCCTCATTGATATCGATGAACAATCCATTAAGGCGTTGGGGCTTTTCCCGTGGCCGCGGGAAACCCACGCCCGCTTGATCGAACGACTCGTCCAGGCCGGGGCCGCGGCCATCGCCTTCGACGTTCTTTTCGTCGACGAAGACACTCAAAACGCCCCCGGGGACGCGGCCCTGGGACGCGCCGCCGAGGAATCCGGGCGAACCGTCTTCGGGGAAGTTTTCTCGGATTTTCGCCGAGACCTCCCGACGCGCCTGGAGACCCCCATCGAGGCCGTTCGGGGCCCCTCCGTCCAATACGGTTTCGTCAACGCCTTTCCCGAGGAGGACGGCGTCCTTCGACGGAGCGCCCTGTGGTTGGAATTCGAAGGGAAAAAAATCCCCTCTCTCGCCCTGGCCGCCCTGGCCGCCGCCCGGCGGGAATTCCCGGACAAAATGATCCGCCAATTGTCCGGGGGCTTCCCGGGCCGGACCCCCCTCATCAATTTCTCGGGCTGGAACAGCGGACGGGGCGGAAGTCGGTCGCCGTACCACTACCATTCCTACGCCGACGTTCTCCAGGGCCGCCTGGACCCCGGCGTGTTTAATGACAAAATTGTCCTGGTGGGAGGCACCGCCATGGGACTGTTTGACTCGCTGACGGTCCCCAACCTCCCCGTTTTCCCGGGACTGGAAATCCACGCCAACATCGTTGATAATTTGTTGAACCATTCGTTTCTTTGGTCGCCGCCCCGTTGGGGCACCTGGGGAATCGTTTTCCTCTTTCAGATGGTCCTGGGGACGTGGCTGGCGGGGCTGACGACCTCGCGCGGAACGACGATTGTCCTCGGAGGCGTTGTGGGCTATTATTTCCTTGCCCAGCTGGTTTTTAACCGCTGGTCGCTGGCCTTGGACGTGGTCGCCCCGATGGCGACGACGCTGGCCAACCACGGCACGCTGTTGTTCCGCCGGCTTCTGGCGTACGAACGGGAGATCGCATGAAACGCCCATCCTCCAACGTTTGGTCGGTCGTCGGCATCACCGCCGCGGTGCTGATTTTTTACGTTTTAGGCTTTTTCGACCGGATGGAAAACGCCTCCATCGATTTCCGTTTCGCCCGACGCGGTCTTCGCCCCGCCGATTCCCGAATCGTTTTGATCACGATCAACGACGATTCCCTAAAAAAGTTGGGGCTCTACCCCTGGCCGCGGGAAATACACGCCCGGTTGGTCGACCTTCTTACCCGAGCGGGAGCCGAAGCCGTCGCCTTCGACGTTTTGTTTCTCGAGGAAGACACCAAGCGCCCGGACGGCGACCGCGCCCTGGGCCGCGCCGCGTCGGCCAACGGCCGGGTGGTTTTCGGCGGCCTATTTACCCAAACCTCCGATGGGGAACCCAAAATGATGGACCGCCCCATTGCGACCCTCCGCCGGTCCGGCATCGGCACCGGATTCGTCAACGTTTTCCCCGAGAAGGACGGCATTTTGCGAAGCGGCGCCCTGTGGGTTCCTTTCGAAGACCGCGTCATGCCCTCCCTGAGCTTGGCCGCCCTCTCCGTCGTCCGCCAGCGCCCGGTGGAAAGTCTGGCCCGGGCCTTTGAGGAGCCCACGGCCGGGGATTGGCACGAATTGATGATTAATTTCACGGGCTGGAAAGAAGACGCCGAAGGGTCTCCCTCCCCGTACCGGTATTACTCCTACGCGGACGTGCTGTCGGGCCGGACCGACCCGGACGCCTTTAAAAATAAAATCGTCATCGTCTGCGGAACCGCCACGGGACTTTTCGACACCACCGCTGTTCCCAATCTGCGCAATTTCCCCGGCCCCGAAATTCACGCCAATCTGATCGACAACCTGCTCAACGGGACGTATCTTCGCGCCCCGCCGGTGTGGGTGTCCCTTCCCGTGATTCTCCTCCTCGGCCTCGCGGTCGGGCCCTGGCTCGCCGGTCTCAAAACCAAACGCGGGGCCGCCGCCGTGTTCGCGATTTTAATCGGCTACTACGCTCTCTGCCAATTCGGGTTCAACCGTTTTTACTACGTTTTTAATTTCGTCGTGCCCCTGGTGGCCTTGTTGGCCAGTTACGGGACCATGTTGTTCCGCCGGCTTTTGACCGAGGAAAAGGAAAAACGGCGGATTAAAAGCATGTTCGGCCAATACGTCTCCCCGAAAGTGATCGATATCCTGATCCGGGACTCCTCCCGCATGAAGTTGGGGGGGGAAGAGCGCCACGTCACCTTGTTTTTTTCGGACATCGCCGGTTTCACCACGGTCTCCGAAAAACTGACGCCCCAGGAACTGGTGGAGGTGCTGAACGATTACCTGAGCACCATGACCGACGTGATTTTGGACCTCGACGGAACCCTCGACAAGTTCATCGGCGACGCCATCATGGCTTTCTGGAACGCGCCGTTGGACCAGCCGAAGCACGCCCTCCTGGCCTGCCGGGCCGCCGTCGGCCAAATGGCGCTATTGCCCGAGCTCCACCGCCGTTTCGGCGACAAAGGCTGGCCCATCGTGGAATTCCGCATCGGGCTGAACACCGGCCCGGCCGTCATCGGCAACATGGGCTCCTCCACCCACCGGAACTTCACCGCCGTGGGCGACACCGTCAATCTGGCCTCCCGCCTGGAAGGGGCCAATAAAATGTTCGGCACCCGGATCCTGATTTCCGAAAGCACGCTCCAGGCGGCCAAAGACGACATCGAGGTTCGGGAGTTGGATTTCCTGCGGGTGAAGGGGAAGACTCAACCCATCCGGGTGTACGAATTGCTGGCCTTGAAAAACGGGGTCTCCCCCGAAAAGAAAAAAACCGTTTCCCTGTTCACGGAGGGCCTGGCGCTCTATCGGGATCGCCGATTCACGGACGCCACGGCCAAATTTTTCGAATCGCTGAAAACATCGCCCGATGACAAACCGTCCCAGATTTACATCAAGCGTTGCGAACAATTCCTCGCCGCGCCCCCGCCCGCCGATTGGGACGGGGTTTACGTGATGACCAGCAAGTAACCGCGTTGTCCGACCTCCTCGCCGAATTTCGCCGTCGCCTGCCTTTCCCGACGCCTTCCCGCCTCCTCGTCGCCTGTTCCGGCGGCCCGGATTCCATGGCCTTGGCAGACCTGGCGGATCGTTACCGTCGCGAAACGGGGGCTTTTGTCGCCGTCGGCCACGTGGACCACGGGTTGCGGGGGAGAGCGGCCCGGGTCGACGCCGCCTTTGTGGAACGGTGGTGCCTTTCCCGGGGATTGCCCGTGGACGTGCAGCGGGTCCATGGTCGGCAAGGGGCGCGAAGGCGCCGAAAAGGCGTGGAAGAGGCCGCGCGCCATTTCCGCTACGCCGCGTTGGCCCGGTCCGCCCGGAAGTTTCGGTGCCCGTGGGTCCTCACGGCCCACACGCTCGGCGATCAGGCCGAAACCATCGTTCTGAACTTGCTCCGCGGCGCCGGCCCGGCCGGATTGGCGGGCATGGCCGCCGACGCTCCCTGGCCCGCGGGGGCCGGGCCCCGGCTGGGACGCCCCCTGCTCGGGGTCTCCCGGGACGAAATCCTTGCCTACCTCCAAAAAAGGAAAATCCCCTGGCGGAAGGACGCCACCAACGACGAACCCCTGTTCCTGCGAAATCGCATTCGTCCGACCCTTCGCCGATGGGAGCGTTGGCGCCCGGGTTTTTTTGCCCGGATGGCCCAAACGGCCCAAATCTTCCGGGACGAGGAGGAATATTGGCGGCGGCGCCTCGTCCCCACCCGCGAAGGCCATCGACGGAAAAACGCCCCGTTTCGTCTTGATATCGCCCCTTTTTTGAGGTATCCTATCGTTGAACAGCGGCGGCGCCTCCGTCATCTTTTCGGGCTGGCCCATTTCGAATCCGTGGAGCGGGTTCGGGCCCTGGCGGCCGCGCCCTCCGGCGGGTCCCCCCGCGGCCCCTTGGACCTTCCGGGCGTCCGCGTCGCTCGCGCGGGCCGATTCCTCCTCTTTCGCTACCGCCGCCCGGGAACCAAAAGCGGCCGCCGTTCGTTACAATAAGGTTCGACCCATGGCCCGCCATCCCGATATACAACGCGTCCTGCTTTCGGAACGGGTTCTCCGACAACGGGTTCGGGAACTCGGCCGCCGCATTTCCCGGGATTACGCGGGCCGGGACATCCTGGTGGTCGCCGTCCTGCGGGGCGGCGTGATCTTTTTGGCCGATTTGATCCGAACGCTTTCGGTGCCTTGCGCCCTGGACTTCATGGCCGTCAGTTCCTACGAAGGCACCACGTCCACCGGGGCGGCCCGGCTCACCCTCGATTTGAAGAAGAACCCCGAGGGCAAGCACATTCTTCTGGTGGAAGACGTGGCCGACACGGGCCTGACCCTGGCCCGCCTTCGGCGGATTTTGAAGGCCCGGCGCGTGGCGTCCCTTCGGACCTGCGCCTTGTTGGACAAACCCTCGGGGCGACGCGTCCCCTTAAAGCTCGACTACGTGGGCTTTCGGCTTCCCCCGGGGTTTGTGGTCGGGTACGGATTGGATTACGAAGAAAAGTACCGGAATCTGCCCTACGTGGGGCTGTTGAAACCGAGCGTTTACAAGCGAAAGGCGACCTCCAAATGAAAGGCAACGGCCGAAACCTCATCCTCTGGCTCCTGATTTTCTCCGGGGTCCTCTTTTTCATCCAAAGCCTCCGCACCGCCCGGGTGGGGGAACAGGAGATTGATTACTCCGCCTTTAAACAGGAGCTGGAAAACGGGCGCGTTCTGGAGGTGCGCGTCCGCCCCGACCTCCTTCGGGGCCGGATCAAATCCGCCGACGGCAAAATCACGCCTTTCCGCACCGTGCCCCTGACCGATCCGACCCTCGTGGCCGAAATGCAGGACAAAAACGTCAAATTTTCGGGAGAAGCGGAGCGGGGATGGCTGAATTCCATCCTGGTCAATCTGTTGTGGATCGGCATTTTCTTCTTCCTCTGGTGGTTCGTGATCATCCGTCAGATGCAGGGCGGGGGAAAACAGGCCATGGCCTTCGGCCGTTCCAAGGCCAAGCTTCAGTCCGGTAAAAAGCAGAAGGTCACTTTCGGCGACGTGGCCGGCTGCGACGAAGCCAAAGAAGAGCTTGAGGAAATCATCGAATTCCTGAAAGACCCCGCTAAATTTCAAAAATTGGGCGGAAAAATCCCCAAGGGCGTTCTCCTGTTCGGGGCGCCCGGCACGGGCAAAACCCTCCTGGCCAAGGCCGTGGCGGGCGAGGCCGGCGTTCCCTTTTTCTCCAGCTCGGGCTCGGACTTCGTGGAAATGTTCGTCGGCGTGGGCGCCAGCCGCGTTCGGGATCTCTTTGATCAAGGACGCAAGAACGCGCCCTGCCTGCTCTTCGTGGACGAAATCGACGCCGTGGGCCGCCAGCGCTTCGCCGGCATCGGCGGCGGTCACGACGAGCGGGAGCAGACCCTCAACCAACTTCTGGTCGAAATGGACGGGTTTGACACCAAAGAGGGCGTGATTTTGATCGCCGCCACCAACCGGCCGGACGTGTTGGACCCGGCGCTCCTTCGTCCGGGACGCTTCGATCGACAAATTTCCGTTCCCATGCCGGACCTCAAAGGTCGAGAACAAATCCTGAAAGTCCACGCCAAGGGCGTGAAACTGGC
>DAOQNO010000038.1:0-8565 GCA_035332125.1 Elusimicrobiota bacterium
GGCCGCCCGGGCGGAGGACAGGGCCGGGTCGTCAAAGAGGATTAGTTCCACCCCGCGATCCCCCGCCGCCCCCGGGGGGTCGACCGGACGCGGAAGCAGCGGGCGATACAGGGGCTGAAGGCCCGGCGTTTCGACCATCAGGCCCCCGAAGAGGCGGTTGACGGGGTCGACGATTCCCTCGTGGGTGCGGAAGCTCATTTGAAGGTCGCACCGGCGGCCCCCCTGGGCCAGCACGGTTTCGACGAAGGCCTCGTAGGCCCGAATATCGGCCCCGCGGAAGCGGTAAATGGATTGTTTCGGATCCCCGACGATGAAAAGTTTTCCCGGGGCCAGGGAGACGTCCTTCCAGGCCGCGGCCTCGCTGTCGGGGGCCTCGGCCAAAAACAGGATCGTCTCGCCTTGAAGGGGGTCCGTGTCCTGAAATTCATCCACGAGGATCGCCCCGTAACGCGCTTTCACCTCCCGTCGAACTTCCGGGTGGTTGGCCAGAAGGTCCCGGGCGCCTCGGAGCAGATCGTCGAAGCCCAGCCAGCCCGCGGCGCGGAACCGGGCCCGGAACCGGCCGACAAAGGGGTCCAGCAAGCGGCGGGCCCGGGCCAAACCCCGCTCGCCGGCCGGCGAAACGGTTTTGGCCACCGTCAGGGCCTCGCGGTAGAGTTCTTCGCCTTCCAAACCGGCCCAAGCCGTCGGCCATTTCTTGGCCTCTTCCTCCCAGGCGTCTTCCTCGGTCAACGGGCCGTCCACGTGCTCCAGGGCCGCCTCCACCGAACGCAACCGTTCCGCCACCCGGGCGAGGGACGCCAACATCTTCCCCTGACGGGGCACGGGCTTCCCCTCGGGCAGGGTTTCCACGTCCCGCCGCAACGCGGCCAACCGCGGCAAAAACGATTCCGGTCGCGCCGGGGGCGTGGCCCGCTGGGCCAGGGACCTCGCGAGGGCGGCCAGGTCGCCCAACCCCACGTGAGGCAATACGTCCCTCCACCGGCTTTCCGACGGGCGGCCGGGAACCAATTCCTCCTCCAGCCACCGGGCCCACTCCTCCCGAAACAGCGCTTCGAAGGCCTCGCCGTTGTCCACCCGGAACCCGGGCGACAACCCCGCCTCCAGCGGGTAAAGCCGGAGAATCGTCCGGCAAAAACCGTGGATGGTTCCCAGGGGGGCCCGGTCCAAATCCCGCAGGGCTTCCGTCGCCATCGCCCGCAATCGATCATCGGTGGCGTTGAAGTCCGCCCGGGCCTCCCGAACCCAATGATCGGTGCGGTCCCGCCGGGCGGAAGGCAGGACGCCGCCCTCCAGTCGAAGCAGGAGGTCCCCCAGGCGCTCGGCCAGGCGGACTTTGATTTCCCCGGCGGCCTTGTCGGTGAACGTCAGGGCCACCAACCGCGTGACGGGAAGGCCCTCGCCCTCGGGTCCCCCCGCCAGGAGGAGAAACATCAGCCGATCCGTGAGCAGGGTGGTTTTACCCGTACCGGCGCCGGCCTCCACCACCAAATTGACGGCCAAATTCTTTCGGGCCAAATCCCGGGCGGATTGGTCGAGGATCACGGCGATTTTCCCCGGGCCGGTCGTCCCGGGGTTCCTTTGGATTTCCGGGCGGGCGGTTTGGCCGGGTCGTTCCCCCCTCCGCCGGAGGCCCGCTCCGCATTTTCCGGAGACTCCAACGACGACGACGCCGCCGCCAGGGGTCGCCCCCGCTTGTCGGAAGGGGCCATGTCTCGGCCCAGAGGGCCGACGACCCGCTCGGCCCGGACCCGGGAGGGACCGTGGGCTTTCCGGCAGGCCGAAGAGAAGGAACAAAAGGCGCAGTGGCCTTCGGGCCCCTCGGAGGGTCGAATGGGAAACACGCCCCGCGCCATTTCCTCAAACAGGGCCTTTTGATTTTCGTGAACCGCCGTCCGGGCGGCCCGCCATTCCTCGGCGGTGAATTCCTCGAACTCGTTGGTGGCCAGGTATTCGTAACGAACCCCGGCCTCGCCCCCGCCGGGCGTCGACGACAGCAAGTCCAAATAGGCCGGGGCCTGGTGGACCCGGCCCTTGAGAATCCGGCTCGAGAGGGACTCCCGCCGCGGTCGATTTTTGTAGTCGATGACGGTCCGCGCCGCGGTGGCCGAGTGAAGGTCCACCCGGTCCAACCGGCCGTTCCAGCGAAATCCCGCGGTGGGGTGGGGCGCCGATCGGGGCCCTTCCAATTCCGACGGTCGGCGCCCGGTGGCCCTTAATTCATCGATATCGCGGCGGATAAAAGCGGCCAGTCGAGCCCGAACCCCTTCGGCCAGCACGTCCCAAATCAAGGCCGGGGGTCCCCCGGGCAAACGACGGAGGGCGTCGAACAGAACCCGAACGGTTTCTTCGAGGTGGGCCGCCGCCGCCTCAACCGTCGGAAGGGGCCCGTTGCGAAAGCGGTCGTGGGTTTGAAACAGGACGTGGTGTTGCACCTTCCCCAGGAACGCGGCCGACACCCGCTCCCCGTCGAAGACGGGGGAGGCCGCCGGCGCTCGCAGGACCCTCCCCATGAAAAATTCAAAGGGGCAGGACACGTACGTTTCGATCGCGCTGGGGGACAATCCCCGCTCCGCCAAACGGTCAAGCCACGCCGCGGGTCGCCCCACCAAACCGTCCCGGGCCGTGGCCGCGCCCCAGGCCGCCAAGTCCGCTGCCCGGGACAAAAGGGATCGCCATTCGACGGGCGGCGGCCGGCCGTCCAGCAAATCCGCCAACCCGGCTTCCTGGGGGGTCAACCCGTCGGGGGCGACGTCGTTCCATTTGCGCCGGGGCGATCGGGGAATTTGCTCCGCCGCCTCCAGGGAATGGCCGGTGGCCCGGGCGAGTTCCCGCAAATAGAGGGAAGGGATCTCGGACCGGCCATCCTCCCGGGAGCGGGCGTACAGGGCCGTCAGGCCGTCCCGGGCCGACGCCGCCAGGAGACCGAAGAGCAGCTTTTCCTCGTCGTAGCCTTCCATCTTGGGGAGGATCCAATAACCGCCGGGGTCCCGAAGGACCCGGCGCAAATCGTCGCTCAGGAGCGGGTCCTCGACCACCGTTCGGGGGAACACGCCTTCGTTGAGCCCCAGGAGGAAGAGCCAACGAAACCGCTCGCCCCGGGCCTCCATGGCCCCCAGGAACCGAACCCCCCCATCGGGCGTACCGGGAAGGCGAACCCGGGTCACGGCTTCGTAAAACGTCTCGGCGAACTCCTCCTCCGAGGTCGGGGGCGCGAATAGATCCAGGGCGGCCAGGTTTTCCAGAACAGAATCCAGCCGTTCCCAAACCGTCGCGGTCTCCGGGTCCCGGCGGAGAAAGGCCGAAAGACGTTCCCGGGCCCAACGGGACCGGGCCGACCAGGTTTCGGGCCCGTCCAACCGCCGGTCGGTCAGGGCCGCGACGAGGGACCGCAAGGCGGCGGGCGGATCTTCCCCGCGGAGGTCTTCGGGCAGGAGGTCCTCCGGGAGGGAAACGTCGGCCGCCGCCTCCCCCCACCGGGGACCCGAACGAACCAAGGCCCGCCGGACGGCGGAGCGGGCGATCTTCGGCAAGGCCGCCTCCGAAAGCACGGGCGAATCCACGATGTCGAGCAATAGGTCCCGGTCCCGGGGCCGAAGCGGAACACGAAGGACGTCCACCGCCAATTTCGCCGCCGGATGGCCGAGCAGGGGCCCGCCGTCGGAGATCGACAGGGGGATGGCCTCGGACTCGAAGACGTCCCGGGCCGCTTCCGACCGGCTTTCCACGCTGCGGGCGACGACGCCGAAATCGCTCCACCGGGCGTCGGGATGGGATTCTTTCAAACGGCGGATTTCCTTGGCCGCGCGCCAAAGATCGTCGCGCTCCCCGGATACCCCGATGATTCGAAACCGGCCGACGGGACCTTCCGGTTTCACCGCGGGATCGAAGAGTCCATCGGCGACCCCGGCCAGGGCGTCGTCCACGGTGGGCGGTAGGGGCGTGACGACGGCGCCTCCGGCGCCCAGCTTGAGGTCCAAAAACCGCTGGGCGAAGGCCCACACCGGTCGCCCGGACCGGCAGGGAAAGTAGAGGGTGACCGACGCGGCCCGGCACACGGCGTCGAAAAATTCCGACTGGGCCCCGTTTAAGTCGTAGAACCCGTAGTAAATCAGTTCCCCGGCGGGGTCGAGAAGGTCCGGGGAATCTTCCAGAATCCGGGCCGCCCGACGGGCCAATTCCGCCGAGGAAGCCACGTTCAGTTTCCCCAGGGTTTCCCGCACCCGGTCGGCCAGATCCAGCAGGCGCTGCAATTTCGCGTTGCCGGGAATTTCCAAATCGGCGAAATGTTCCCGAAAGGCCGCGCCCTCCACCCCGGCCTCCATCAAATCACGGACGGCGGCCCGGTGGGCCCCGGCCAGGGGGCGGACGCGTTCGGGGGGCAGGCGCCCCTCCTCCAGCAGGATTTTTTCGAGGAGGCGGTCGTGAAACAACTCGTCGTTGACCACGGCGGGGACCGGCGCCCCCGATCGACGAAGCGTCTCCAGGGACAGGGTGTGCAGGGTTTGAAAGTGGAGGTTGGCGAAGGCGCCGCCGCTCTCCAACGTTAAAAGCCGTTGGAGACGGTCGGCCATTTGGTGGGACGTCGTGACGACCGTCGTCCGGCGCGTCAGGCCGGGCGGGCTCGCCCGCAGGCGGTCGACAAAGGCCTTTTCGAGGGCGGAAAAGGAGCCGGTTAGGATTTTAAGGGGCATGGGAAAGAAGCGTCTCGGCGTTTCAAAATAAATGCCCGGGGTGGGAATCGAACCCACACGGGCCTTGCGGCCCTCAGGATTTTAAGTCCTGTGCGTCTGCCAGTTCCGCCACCCGGGCAAAAACGACCGCGGCGCCCTCAGGCTTTGACCGACGGAAGGCCGGCCAGCGCCATGGC
This sequence comes from Elusimicrobiota bacterium, assembly GCA_035332125.1. Taxonomy (GTDB): domain Bacteria; phylum Elusimicrobiota; class Elusimicrobia; order FEN-1173; family FEN-1173; genus JADKIY01. Next base: position 4,871 of record DAOQNO010000038.1, read on the forward strand.
CAATTCGGACTCCTCGTAGCTCTGATCGGTCAAACGGCCCGCGAAATATTCCATGTAGGCGCCCATGTCGAAGTGCCCGTGGCCGCAGAGGTTGAAGAGAATGGCCTTGGACACCCCTTCGGCCTTGCACTTGAGGGCCTCGTCGATGGCGGCGCGCACGGCGTGATTGGCTTCGGGCGCCGGCAAGATGCCTTCGGCCCGGGCGAACTGAACGCCGGCTTCAAAACATTTGATCTGGGGGTAAGCCCGGGCTTCGATCAACCCCAATTCCTTGACGTGGCTCACCAGGGGCGCCATGCCGTGGTAGCGCAGGCCGCCGGCGTGAAACCCCGGCGGGGTGAAGGTGGACCCCAGGGTGTGCATTTTGACCAGGGGCGTGAGATGGGCCGTGTCGCCGAAATCGTAGGCGTATTTTCCCCGGGTCAGGCTCGGGCAGGCCGCGGGTTCCACCGCGATGACCCGGGCTTTTTTCTTGCCCCGAAGTCCCGCGCCGATGAAGGGGAAGGCGATGCCGCCGAAATTCGACCCGCCGCCCGTGCAACCGATCACGATGTCCGCTTCGTCCTGGGCCATGTCCATTTGGGCCATGGCCTCGACCCCCACCACGGTCTGGTGAAGCAACACGTGGTTCAGCACCGACCCCAGGGCGTATTTGGCCTCGGGGTCCTGGGCGGCCACTTCCACCGCCTCGGATATGGCGATCCCCAGGCTCCCGGGATGTTCGGGGGTGGCCTTCAAAATGGCGCGGCCGGCCTGGGTGTCCATGGAGGGCGACGCCGTGCAACGGGCGCCGAAGGTTTCCATGAGGGCCCGACGGTAGGGTTTTTGATTGTACGACACCCGGACCATGAACACCTGAACCTCGATGCCGAAAATAGCCCCGGCAAAGGCCAGGGACGAGCCCCATTGCCCCGCGCCCGTTTCCGTGGCGATTCGTTTGGTGCCCGCCTCTTTGTTGTAAAAGGCCTGGGGCACCGCGGTGTTGGGCTTGTGGCTGCCCGTGGGGCTCACGCCCTCGTATTTGTAATAAATACGGGCGGGAGTCCCGAGGGCCTTTTCCAACCGCCGGGCCCGGAAAAGCGGCGAGGGACGCCATTGGCGGTAGATGGCCCGAACCGGTTCGGGAATTTCAATCTCCCGCTCAGTCGAGACCTCCTGTTGAATGAGCGACATCGGGAACAGGGGCTCCAAATCCGACGGGCCGATGGGCTTTTGGGTTCCCGGGTGGAGCACCGCGGGGGGCGGCTTCGGTAAGTCCGCCATCAGGTTGTACCAAAACTTGGGAAGACGGGTTTCGTCCAGCAGGTATTTCACGGTGTCGCTCATAATCCCCTCCGTCGATGGTGATCCCGTTGCCGCCCTATTCTACCATTCGGGGAAACGGGTTCGCGCGGCGGTTCCTCCGGGGGTTGTTTTTTCGCCTTTCGGGGATACCCTTGAGGGGGGAGGTATGAATGGGCCTAAAACGCTTCACGTCCAAGGCTTTCACGCTGATCGAACTCATGCTCGTGGTGGCCATCATCGGCCTCCTGTCGGCCATCGCCCTGCCCAAATTCGCCAACCTCGTCATCAAGGCGAAGGAAGCGGCCCTGAAAGGAAAGTTGGGAGCCCTTCGAAGCGCGATATCGATTTACTACGCCGACAACGAAGGTCGTTTTCCCATACTTGCCCAGACCAGCAATTGGAGCAATTTAACCACCGGGGCCCGATATTTGGATGCGCCCCTTCGAGCGTCCATCCCGACTTATCCCGCCCATGTGGAGGACATTGGATTTTGGAGCAACCCCGGCACGGACTGGCTTTTTAACGGCGATAACAAGGCCTGGCTATACATTTCCGGCACGGGGAAAATGGTCGTCAACTGCCTCCACACGGACTCGGGCGGAATCACCTGGAGTCTCTGGTGAAACCCTCCGACCGCGGGGGTTTCACGCTGATCGAACTCATGATTGTGGTGGCCATCATCGGCCTCCTGGCGGCCATCGCCTTGCCCAAATTCGCCAATTTGGTGACAAAGGCGAGAGAGGCGACGATTAAAGGAAAACTGGGAAGCCTTCGGAGCGCTTTGAGCTTGTATTACGCGGACACCGCCGGGCTGTCGCCCTTCGCGGCCTTTTACGTCGGGCAATGCCTCGCCCCCCGCTACATCGAAAGCGTTCCATCGATACAGATCCCCGGCTACCCCAGCCACGTTTCGGGGAACAATTTTACGGGGACCATCGACGACGCCGCCATGACCGGAGGGTTTCCCTGGTGTTATATCTCGCAACGTTTGGTTATTTCCTGCACCCACACGGACTCCAAAGGCACCGTTTGGAGCGAGTGGTAGCTGACCTGGGGAATATTCCCGGGCCTCAGGCGGAAAGACGGGCAAAGACCTTATAGCGCGTTTAAGGCGTTGATCAGCTGGCGAAGGCGGCCGTAGTTGATGCGGTTGAAGGGAAACACGAGGCGGGGCAAATCGGGCCACTCGGATTCCTCCGGCAGGGCCTTGGAAATGGTCATGGAGGCGCCGGGCAGGACAATGTCCTTGAAATCCCGGTTGAGCATTTTCAGCGGCATTTCGGCCGGGGCCTTTTGCAGGCGGATCACCATGCGGTCCTTCACATAACGCAGGGAATGATAGTTGCGGTAGAAGGTCGCAATTTCCTCCGCCGCTTCGCTCACCGAATCCGTGACTTTGAACAGGCTCAAATCCTCTTCGGAAATCTTTTTCTTCCCCAGCAGATGTTTCCGAACGTATTTTTCCCAATCCGACCAATAGCTCCCGCCCGGCGTCTCGATGAAGACGATGGGCATGGGGTCGCATTTGCCGGTCTGGACGAGGGTCAAGACTTCCATGCCCTCGTCGTGGGTGCCGAAACCGCCGGGGAAAAGGGCCACCGCGCTGGTTTCCTTGATGAACATCAATTTCCGGGTGAAGAAAAATCGGCAATCGATGAACCGCTCGCCCTTGTCCACGAACTCGTTGGCGGACTGTTCGAAGGGCAGTTTGATGTTGATGCCGAAACTGTTTTCCGCCCCGGCCCCGTGGTTGCCGGCCTGCATGATGCCGGGCCCGGCCCCCGTGATGACCATGAACCCCTTCTTGACCATTTTTCGGGCGAAGGCCCGGGCCTGTTTGTAGTCGATGTCGGCGGGGCGCGTACGGGCGGAACCGAAAATGGTGACCTTGCGCCGGTCCCGGTAGGGGCGGAACACCCGGAACCCGTAACGCAGTTCCCGGATGGCGCGGCTTAAAATCTTGACGTCGCCCCGGGACAGGTGGGCTTGCTGGGTTTTCAGGGCGGTGACGATGATTTCCCGGGCCAGGTCGGTGGTGTCGGGGTCGCCGTCGCTCCGGGCGGCCTCGGCCGCCTTGGCGACCAGGGCGTCGATCTGCTGGGTGATGGCCGGGTCCCAGGCGTTGAAGGACTCCGTGCGGATTTCTTCCGCGGGGCGAATTTCGTTGTGCGAGTGGGGGTCAATGGGATTCATGGTGTCGGCTCTTTCCGTTGCGCAGTGGGTTCTTGTGGTCTCTTTTTCGTTTCTTAAGGATGGATGGGAATCGCGGTTCCCGCAAGGGGCGGGCCGTCACCGGTAATGGGACCAGACGGCGTCGGCCGTGACGGGCTTTCGAGGGGTCCATTTTCGGAACCAATGGCGGGCGTAGCCCCCGGCCAGGTACGCCCAGGCGTGGGCTTCCCGCAAGCGGG
>DAOQNO010000039.1:0-2745 GCA_035332125.1 Elusimicrobiota bacterium
CCCAGGGCGAGCGATTTAAAAATCTTACCGGGTCTGTTCGTCATGGCGCGACTCCTTTTTCGCGGGGGTGGAGGCCCCGCCCTCGATGGGGGCCGGGGGCCCCTTCGTGTCCTTCGCGTCGGTTTCCAGCAAATTCATGGTTAAGAAAAAATCCAGACGTTCCAGCACCTCCCGGGGCGGCGGCTCCTCGGCCGCCAGGGGCCCGGCCAGGAAAAGAAGGAAAGTGGCCCATTCACGCTTACGCATGCTGTCGCGATTCCATGTCGTCCCAGGCTTCCAAAAAATCCAACCGTTCCAGCATGTCCAATTGCTGGACGCATTCCGCGCTGGGCGGCGCCGGCCGCCGTTGGTGCTGGGATTTCCAAATTCCGAGGACCAGCAGGCCCGCCGCCACCGGCACCCACCGCCACAGGCGGGACGGACGGGCGGCCGGGCCCAGGCGTTCCATCACCCGCGCCCGCTGTTGAATGAACAAATCGTCGGCGGGGGATTCGCCCCGGGGCCATTGCGCCAGAAACGACGACACCGCCGCCCCTTCGGCGCGGCATTCCGCGCAGCGCTCCAAGTGGACCCGGGCGTCGGGCGGCAGGGAACCGCCGGCCGTCGCGGCGGTCAATTCCATTCGGGTCTCCCGACAATTCATGTCCCCTCCTCCATTGTCCGACGTAACTTTTGAACCGCGTGGAACAAATGGGCCTTCACGGTTCCCTCCGCGATTCCCAGGGTGGCGGCGATGTCCGCCAAAGCCATTCCCTGTTCGTGCCGAAGCAAAAACACCGCTTTCTCCTTGGGCGGCAGTCGGGCCAGGGCGACCCGAAGGGCCGCTCCCCGTTCTCGCCCCTCGGCGTTCCGATGGGGGTCGGCGTCCGCCCGTTCGTCCGGCGCCAAATCCGCCACCGATCGGGGCCTTTCGTCTTCCGGCCGGGAGAAAACCAGCGCCACCTCCCGCCACCGGCGGACGGTTTCCCGCCGCCCCCAACTTCGCAACAGGTTTAGTCCAATCTGGAAAAGCCACGTTTGAAACCGGCTCTCCGCCCGAAACCCTTTCATTCCGCCCCAGGCCTTGAGGAACGCCTCCTGGGTCAGCTCGTCGGCGACGTCCCGCCGCCCCGTGTAGGAATAAAGGAACCCAAAAAGCTGTTTTTGATGTGCCGCCACCAATTGACCGAAGGCCGCGGGGTCGCCGGCTTTGGAATCAACGATCCATTGTTCTTCCATGCCCAGGGGTCCAGCCATTGGACGCTTTCCGATCCAAAAAGGTTTAGTCTCAGTAAGGGTTGATTCGCTGCGAAGGGATTTTACCACTATCCCTGGGAGAAGGCCCGGTCCCCCGGGGGTCCTTGCGGATGGCTTCCAGGAAAATTCTACAATCAAATCGTCCATGCGCCCCGACGATTCGCCGTTCGGTCACCGTTCATTGGCCCAACAGGGCCGCCCCTCCCGGGCGTGGGCGCTCGCCCTGGGAGCGGTCCTGCTTTTATCCGTCCCCGCCCGGGAGGCCCCGATGCCGGAAACGCTTGCGATGCACCCCTTGGACGAAGGTCTTTTTCCGGAGCGGGAGAAGGATCCCGGGGTTTACGTTATTGAAGCGTCCATCGTGCGCCCGGAAGCGGATCCCCGACTGGTCCTTCCCGCCGGCTGCTCCGCCGCCGTGCTGGTCAGCTCCACACTTTTGGCCGAAGGCGTTCCGCCCGGGGCCTCCTGGAACCTGGAGGTGCGAAGCAAAACCCGCCGCCGAACTTTCCGTCTTGAAAGTCCGGTGCGCCGGGGCGGAAACGTTCTTCCTATCGACCCCGCCCCCGGCCCCCGGCCGAAGGGCACCGTGGACCGCGCTCTTTTCTGGGTGGACCTGACCCCCCTGGCCCTGGCCCCGGGCGACCTCATCGTCCTGGTCCACGGACCCGCGAAAACCGAACTGCCCTTCCCCCGTTAAGTCGGGACGCCGGAGTTAAGGAATCTGCCGACCGAAACGGATCGCTTTCTTTTTGATTTTCTCCCCGGCGCTGTCTCCCGAGCTCTTGCCTTCCAATCGGTCAAGGGCTTCTTCCTTGGCCTCGTCTTTCACTTCTTCCTTCACCGCGTCCACCACGGGGTGGCTCTTTTTGGCCGTCGGGGTCGATTCGACCACTTCCGTTTTATCCGCCTTGGCGGATTTGCCTTTCTTTTCCGCCGCCGCGACCGTCCACCCGCTCCCGAGCAAAATCGCCAGCGCACCCACCGCCCATTGCTTGTTCATTGATTCCTCCGTTCATCGTTTTGGATTTCCCATTATGGATGGGAACCCCTCGAAAAACAATCCTTATTTCGACCGCCCCCCGGCTTTCTTTTTGGGAAGGCCCGCCGCCCGGATCGCGTCCCGGGCCCAATCGGCCATCAACGGGGCCGCGTCGAGCACCTCCGAGGGAACTTCGTAGAAGGATTTCAGGGTTTGACGCGCCGACGGCGAGAAGGGTTCGGAACCCCGCTCCCGGTAACCGGCGACCGTGTCCTCCGACACCTTGAAAAACAGCCGTCCTTTAAAGACGATCCCGAAAAACCGGGGGCCCTGGTAAATCCCCCACCCGCCGAACATGGGCTTCCCGACGACGCCCGGCACCCGGGCCAGGGCGTCCCGAAGAACGTAGTCGAGAAAGGAACGGTCCTTGGACCCCATGGCCCTATTTCGCGGGCGGACCCGCCGCCTTGGGGGGCTTAAGATCAATGGCCCAGAGAATCCGACCGGTGGTGAAATCCACGCCCGTCAGC
>DAOQNO010000039.1:2768-8178 GCA_035332125.1 Elusimicrobiota bacterium
CCCCGCCACAAACCCACGCCCTCGGCCAGGGCCAGGGGCGGTCCCAACACGACCCCCTTGAGCGGGGCTTCCTCCTCCGGCACCTCGACGATGCCTCGGCTGGGCAGTTCCGCCCGGGAAACCAGTTGCCCTGTGTCGGCCGCCAGAACGTTCAAATCGCCCCGGATGGTTTGAACGAACAACCGGGTCTCGTCCCGGGAAAGCCCCAAATAAAGGGGCCCCGCGTTGGTTCCGGTCTGAAAGATCCACCGGATCTTGCCGTCCCTCAGGGTCCGGCGGCGCACCTGGCCGTTCTCCTCGCCCACGACGACGTCCTCGCCCAAAAACACCGGCGGCGCCGTCGGCAGGCCCAAATCCATTTTTCGTTTTCCCTCGGTCCGCCAGAGTTCCCGACCGCTGTCGATGTCCAGCACCCGCAGTAGGCCCTCCCCGTCCAGGAAGGCCACCGCGTCCCCGGCCACTCGGGGGCGCTGCAGGTAGTTCGTCGACCCGGGGGTTTCCCAACGCTTCTTCCCGTCCCCGGCGTTTAGGGCGATCAACCGGCCCGCGTCCTCCGGGGTCACGGAGCGGGTCAGGCAGAAGAGCAGGTCCACGGGCCCCGCGGCCACCACCGTCTGGGGAACCGTCCCCACCGGCAGGTTGCACTGCCAAAGGTTTTCGCCCTGGGGGCTCACGCACCGGAGGCCGTCCTTCACGGGGGCCAGCCAGCGCTCGCCGTCGCTCATCCAGCGACCCCGAAGTCCCTCGGCCTCCAGGGGCGCCGTCCATTCCAGGGCCCCCGTCCCGGCGTTGATCGATTGAACCGTCGTGGTGGTGAGCGCCAACAAATTCCGCGCCGTGCCCTGAAGGAGGAACGCGGGCAGGGTTCGCTCCCAGGCCGTTCGGCCGTCGGCCAGGGACACGCTTTTGATCCGCGCGCCGCCCGCCGCCGGTCGCCAGAGGACGACGAGATTCCCGTCGGTCACGAGCGGGGCGTTTTGGTCGTTCAGCAAAAAGGCCGCGCCCCGGTCCGTCGCCGCCGTCCATTTGGTTTTGCCGGTTTCCAGGTCCAGGGCCACCAAGGAAGTTTCCCGCAGGAAAAGCCCCAGCCCGTTCAGGTCCACCGGCGTGACCGCCCGGGATTTTTCGTCCAGGGGAACGGTCCATTTTGGCCGCCCCGTGGCCCCTTCCATCAGGGAAAGAGCGCCCTTTTCCATAAGCCAAAAGAACCGCGAATCAATCAACGGTTGAAACCGCTTGGCGTCCCGGTCCAGGACGCTGAAGGCTTGCCGCAGGGATTCGTTCCGGTATTTTTCCTCGGGGGAAAAATACGTGGTGAAACCCGCCACCAAAAGGGACTTTTTTTCCTCCGCCGCCACCGGGCGGTTTTCCGTCTCGTCCGAATCCTCCTCCGATTCCCGGCGGTTTTTAAGGAGGTCGATCTCCAGGCACCGGCCCTCCTCGGCCAGTTTGCCCCGCCCAAAGGATTCCAACACGGGTTGGCCCTCCCGCAGGGAAACGGGGATCGGCTCGCCGTTCAACTTTTCCAAGTCGGCCACCGTCAGCCCCACCCGGATTCCTCCGACCGTCGTCCATTTGGGGGAAACGACGCGGGCGTTCAAGGGCTCGCCCAGGGGGCCCCATTCCACGGAGGTCTGCTCCTCGGATTCGGAAAACAGGTTGGCGTAGGACACGGGCCGGAGAAACCCCACCGGCGGCAACGTCTGAACCATCGCCTCCTTTTCTCCAAAAAGGGCCGGCAACTCCCCCGGCGCGGTGTTCAATCCGATGCCGCCGAAGCAGGCCCCCGGCCGCACCACCCAGCGCTTCTTGCCCCAGAGGGCGGCGCAGTCCAGGGGAACGTCGTAATTCTTTTGAAAGGGCGCCTCCGGGGGCAACTGGAACGTCCACCGACCCGTCCGCCGGTCCCGGGCGTAGGCGCCCTCGACGATCGTCGTCCCCGCCGTGTCCCATTGCTTCCACGGGCCGGTCTTCAGGCCGTGGGCGTAGGCCCCTTCCAGGGCCTTTTTGTTTTCGGGGTGCCAGGCCATGAAGGGCCCGTTCAATAGTTTCTCTCCCCCGGTTTCCCGGCAAGCTTCGCCCCGTTCCCAGGCGCCCCCCAACCAGGCGGTGACACGCTCCGTCCCCTCGGGGCATCCCGGGAAAGCGGGATCGTGGGCCGGCGGCGGGGCCGCGTTGTCGGTGTTTAAATTAAACCATCGGTGAAAAACCCCGCCCCGGTAAAACTCCCACCCGACGTAGGCGACCACGAGCGTGGTCACCGCGACGTCCAGCAGAAACCGCGGTCGGACGGCCTTGGGCGCCGCCGTGCGCGCCCACCGGGGTTCCGGGGCGAATCCCCGGGTGAAGGGCATCCACCCCCGCTTGGCGCATTGAAAAACGACCAAACCCACGACAATCAACGCCACCGACAACCAACGGGAAAACTGCACCGCCAGGAAGAGCCGGGGCGAACAACGATTCAACAGCAGAAGGAGGAGGAGACCGGCGCCCACGGCGTAAAGGGTCGACAGGGCGTTCAAACCCGCGGCCTTGGCCCATTCGGCGGCCGTCGGGCGGGGGCCCGGCCGGGACAGGGCCGCCCAGAGGGCGGCGCCGGCGAAAGCCAGGATCACCCCGTTCAACACGCAGTCCACGGCCACGAAAAAAGGCGCGCTCCCGTCTTCCCGCAGGGTTTTGACCAGGGCGATCCCCGAGAGGACCGCGAAAAGAAGCGCCGCCACGCGGCTTTGTTTTTTCCAGAGGAAATACAGCAGGAGAAGAAGGGGCAGATTGTTAAAGAAGAGGGAGAGGGCGTCGCCCGTGCGGAAGAGGTGAACCCCGGCGCTCAGGACCAGGCAGGCCAGCACCGCCGCCGAGGACACGGCGATCGTGCGGTTTTTTCGTTGTTCGTCCATGGCGTCGTCCTCCCCGGGGTGTGGTGGCGGCGGCGCCCGCGTCCGTCGCCCAATGGTTAAATTAAACTATTTTCGATGGCCGTCCCCCGGGCGACCGGGTCCGGTCATTGGACATCCACTTTGAACCGCCCCGGGGCCGCCGGCCGATCGTCGGTTCGGAGGCGAAAGCGCAGTCGCCCGATTTCCCGCCCGTCGGTGGTTTCCACCTTGACGCGCCAGTCGCCGGGGGCGTGGTTCTGCTTGTAGGAGAATCCGCGAAACCCCTCCCGCCGGCCGCCCAGAATTTTCATGGGAATCCGGTCCGAACTCACCCAACCCCGGCGGGGGTCCCGCCAATACCAGTGGAGCGTCAACTCGTCCGAGAAGCGGGCGGGCGAATAGATCCGGGCGAAAAAATAAACGGCTTCGCCGGGCCGGGCGACGAAATCCTGGTCGCCCTTTCGCCAAAGGGCCCAGGTCGGCCGCTCGTGAAAAAGCCAATACCGGTCGCCCCGCTTTTCCACGTTGTGGTAAATGCCCATGTCCACCACCGCCAGGGGCACCGGCGGAATCCATCCCAGGAAATAAAACGCCACCGTCAAAGCGCCCAGGGCGGCGCCGGGCATCAGGATCCGCCGCGACACCCGGCGCGGATTCGGAAATCGACGGTACACCCAAAGGGCCATGGAGGCCACCGCCGCCCCCGCGCTCGCCAGGGAGAGGGCGAAGGGCACCCGCCCCACGAACCCCAGGAAGGTGGGCCACAACATGGAAAAAAAGGAGAACAGGCAAAGGGCGTAAAGCGCGACCTTGAGTCCCAACCCGGCCGATTGCACCCGGGGGAGCTCGTTGGCCACCAAAACGCCCAGAAGAAGGGCGATGAAAAGAAGCGAACTGGCCAGCGACGCGCTTTTGAGGAAGAAGAGGGAGTATAGGCTGATGAGGCTTCCCAGCATGAAATGCACCAGGAGCACCCGGTAAGCCCAAACTTTTTCCAACCGTTTGGACGGCGCCCAAAGCTTCGCTTCAAAGAGGAGTTCTTTGGAGAGCAACCAGCCGATCGCGCCCAGATAAGCCAACTGTTGGGCGATGCCCCAGGGGTTGTCCACGGTGGACAGGGTGACGACGTCGAAGAGGAAACCACCGAGAAAAAAAGCGACATTGAGCCGCTCCCTGTGCCGTCGGTAATAGGCCAACAGTCGGTTTTTCCAATGGGCGGGCGTGGGAGCCGCGTCGAAATTCATGGGAGGGGTTCCATGGACCGAAAGGAACTAACGGTTCAGGAAAGTGATCGTGAGCTGCAGTACCGTGGCGAAAGACACCCAGAGCAGATAGGGGATCTGGGCGTAAAACACCCAGGAGCTGTGGGGTTGCACTTTGATCATGGACCACAGAAGCGTCCCCAAAACCAAAAGGATATCCACGGCCGCCAGGGGGTTGGATTTCAAACCGAATTGGAGGGGCGTGAAGGCCAAATTAAAAATGAGGTTCAGGGCGAAGGGGAGGGCCACGACGGCCGGCCATTGGCGCGTGGCGGTTTTATAGAAAACATGGCCAAAGGAAACGGCGATTCCGATATACAACACCGTCCACACCGGCCCGAATATTCCGGCCGGCGGGGACCACGCGGGTTTCTTCAACTGCGAATACCAGTCGTAGGAAGGGCTCACGGCCATGAGCTTACCAATATTTTAAAGAAGGGGCCCGGGAACACCGGGCCTTTTCCGGACCCAATTGGTAGAATCAACCTTCGGCACCGGGGCCTTCCTCTCCCGCTCATTCGTATAAACCCGACCCAGGAGAGTGCGTCATGAAAATCCTTTTCCGACTCGCCGCCGGGCTACTGATCCTTTCGGGTCCGGCCCAAGCCGCGTCCCTGGAATTGGGCCTGACCCGGGCGGTCAAGAAGCGCGCCCGAACCGTTTCCGACACCGTTCGCCGTCAACGGGTCGCCCCCCGGATCCTATGGCAAAAATGCGTCCCCGACGCCGGAACCCAGTGCGACGTCTGGTCCATGAATCCGGACGGGAGCGACCCGATCAATCTCACCCCCGGCACCGACACGTCCTTTGATTTCGACACCCAATGGTCCCCGGACCATACCAAAGTCGTCTTTTCCTCCACCCGGGGCGGCAATCCCGACATTTACACCATGAACGCCGACGGTTCCGACGTCGCGCGTTTGACTTCCGATTCGGGGTTCGAATCCTGGGCGTCCTTTTCTCCCGACGGCTCCAAAATCGTTTTCTCTCGGGCCGTCGCCGGGAAGGGCCAGCTCTTCGTCATGAACCGGGACGGCGCCAATCAAGTCCGTCTCCACACGGGCCCCGGCGCGGACGAGGAACCGGCCTATTCCCCGGACGGATCCAAAATACTCTTCGGCAACGATTCCACGGGTCGCTACCAGCTCTACACCATGAACGCCGACGGCTCCTCCGTCGTCCAACTCACCACCGGCGCCTACGAGAACCGCTATCCCTCCTGGTCCCCCGACGGCCAAAAAATCGTCTTCGGCAGCGACCGCACCGGCAACA
>DAOQNO010000040.1:0-8174 GCA_035332125.1 Elusimicrobiota bacterium
GGTGTCGCCGTCCTTTTTATCATCGAAGGTGAACCCGTACTGATAGCTGGAGCAGCCGCCTTTTTCCACGAAGACCCGCAGGGCTTTTCCCGCGAGTTCTTTGTCGTTGGCGTAAAATTCTTTGACCTTTTCCACCGCGTTCGGGGTCATTGTGAGCATGGTTCCTCCGGGGTTCCTGATATCCCTTTAATTATGCCAAAAAAGTCATATATTGTCAACGACGGAAAAGAGCGGTATAATGTTTCCATGTCCACCGCCGCCGAATCCCCGACCCTCCTGGAAATCCGAAAATTCGGCGACCCCGTCTTGCAACGGCCCGCCAAGCCCGTGGAAAAGATCGATGAGAAACTTCTCCGCTTGATCGCGGCCATGTTCCGAACGATGTACGCGGAGCCCGGCATCGGCCTGGCCGCCCCCCAGGTGGGGGTGTCCCAACGTTTGATGGTCTTGGACGTCGCCCCCGAAGGCCAGAGCCGTCCCCTCGTCATGATCAACCCGTTCTTCGTTGAGAAAAAAGGAAAAATCCGGTCCGAAGAAGGGTGTTTGTCCTTTCCGGGAATCCAGGTGACGGTGCCCCGGGCGGCCCGGGTGAAGGTGTCGGGCATCAACGAACGCGGACTGCCGGTGACCGTCGAGGCCGAGGGTCTCCTGTCCCGGTGCCTTCAGCACGAAATGGACCATTTGGACGGGGTGGTGATGATCGACCGCCTTCGTCTCCCCCAGCGGCTCAAAGCGCTCTGGGACATTCGCCAGCGTAAAAAAGCCGGGCTCTGGTAGCCCCCAAGGACCTCCCGTGACCGACCCCGCTCCCGCCGCCCCGCCTTCCGCCCTCTTAAAGATGGTTCGGGCTTCCCGCCATCTCATCACCGCCGTCTGCGTTGTTTTGGTTTTAGTCACGGTGGTTTCCCTTTTCCGAAGCGCCCTCGGCCCGAGCGGCTCCTGGCGTCTCCTGGCCGAAAGCGGCCAGGTGTTCCTGCCCGCCGTTTTCCTTTTTGTCCTGTTCAACAATCTCGCCCACCGTTACCCGGTCGGCGAGGCGGCCAAGGGCCGTTTGAAAACGGCGTCCCGGGTTTGTCTCGGCCTGGCGGTCCTGGGGTTCGTCATGGGTTACCTTTATCTCCGGCGCACCGCCTGAGACTTGATGCTTAAATCGGTTTTCTTCGGCACTCCGTCGGTGGCGGTGCCCTTTCTGGAGCGGCTCGCCAAAACCACCCGGGTGGTGGGGGTGGTCGCCAGTCCCGACAAACCCGCGGGGCGCGGCTATCAGCTGGCGGCCCCCCCGGTCAAAATCGCCGCCGAAAAACTGGGCCTTCCGGTCCATCAGCCCCCCTCCCTAAAAACGTTCTCCCTCCGGGCCGCCCTGGGCGAAACGCCGGACCTGGGCATCGTCGTGGCCTACGGCCATTTGATCCCGCCCGCCGTCTTCAACGCCCCCCGGTTCGGACTGATCAACGCCCATTTTTCCCTCGTCCCGCGGTATCGGGGGGCCGGTCCCATGCAATGGGCCCTCATCCGGGGCGAGACCGAAACCGGGGTGTCCCTCTTCCGCATCGACCAGGGCCTGGACACGGGCCCCGTGTTCCTTCAGCGGGCCGCGCCGATTTTTCCATCGGACAACGCCGCCACGCTGCGGGAACGCCTGGTGGCCCTGGGGGTCGAACTTCAGGACGAGTTGATCCGTAAATTGGAGGAAGGCCCCGTTGAACCGATCCCCCAGTCCGGCGAGGTCAGCCAGGCGCCGCTTTTAAAAAAGGAAGACGGTGAAATTTTCTGGGACCGTCACACCGCCGATCAAGTGGCCAATTTAGTCCGGGGCACTTACGAATGGCCCGGGGCCTTCGCCCGGATGAAAGGCCAGCGGATCAAAATCCGCGCGGCCGAGCCCCGGCCGGGCGGGAACGGCCGCCCCGGCGAAGTGATCGCCGTCGAGAAGGGTCGCGGATTTTTGGTAAAATGCCTGTCGGACAGCGTCCGGGTGACCCGGGTTCAGCCCGACGGGAAAAAGGAAATGGACGCGGAAAGTTTTTGGAACGGCGCGCGGCTGTCCGTCGGCGACACGTTCGAATAACGGAGGATTGAATCCATGGCTTTCATGAGGCGCATCGTTTTGTTTATGGCCGTCAACCTGCTGGTGGTGACGACGATTTCCATCGTCTTGCAACTCCTGGGGGTCCACGGCTACATGACCGCCCGGGGGTTGGATTACCAGGCCCTGATGGTCTTCTGCCTGGTTTGGGGCCTGTTCGGCGCCCTCACGTCCCTGGCGCTCTCCCGAATCATGGCCAAATGGATGATGGGCGTCCGGGTCATCGACCCGGCCCAGGCCACCGGCGACGCGGCCTGGCTGGTCCAAACCGTCCATGCCCTGGCCCGGGCGGCGGACCTGCCCGAAATGCCCGAGGTCGGCATCTACGCCAGCCCCGAATTGAACGCTTTTGCCACGGGACCGACCAAAAGCCGGGCCCTGGTGGCGGTGTCGGCGGGTCTGCTGGAGTCCATGGACCGGCGGCAGGTGGAGGGCGTCCTCGGCCACGAAATCACCCACATTTCCAACGGGGACATGGTGACCATGACGCTGATTCAGGGCGTGGTCAACGCCTTCGTCATGTTCTTCTCCCGGGTGATCGGTTTCCTCGTGAGCCAGCAGGTGAAGGAGGAAGCCCGCCGAAGCATTCAATTCCTGGTCACGATCGTCTCTCAGATCCTATTCAGCCTGTTGGGCATGATCGTGGTGGCGTCCTTTTCCCGGTGGCGGGAATACCGCGCCGACGCCGGTGGGGCGCGCTTGGCCGGGCGGGAAAAAATGATCGCCGCCCTGGAGGCCCTGGGAGCGTCCCGGGCCCCCGTGGACACGCGGCAGGCCTCCGTGGCCGCCTTGAAAATTTCCGGAAGGCGGGGGCTCCTGGCCCTGTTGTCCACGCACCCGCCCCTGGAAGACCGCATCGCCCGCCTGAATCGGGCGGATTACTGAGTCCCGCGCTCCCCCGCCGGGGGACCGCCCGTCCATGACCGATTCCCCGACGGCCCTTCTCGACGTTCCCTTCGACCGGTGGGCCGCGACCCTTGGGCTGGAGGGGGCCCAGCTCTTTCGGGCCCGCCAGGTGCAGACCTGGGTGTTCGAAAAACGCGCCGCCGCCTTTTCCGAAATGACGGATTTGCCCGCCGATCTTCGCACCCGGTGGGAAAGCGCCTTCCGTTTGCGCACGGCGGCCTTCCTTCGGCAGGACACCTCCGCCGAGGACGGAACCGCCCGGCTTTTCTTCAAGGCCGCCGACGGACGGGATTTCTCCACCGTCTACCTCCCCGCCCGAAAGGAAACCGAGGACCGGGCCTCCCTCTGTCTCTCCACCCAGGTGGGATGCGCCTGGGGCTGCGTGTTTTGCGCTTCGGGCCGGGTGGCCTACGAGCGCAACCTTTCCCCGTCCGAAATCCTGGAGCAGATTTTCGGCGCCGAGAAGGCCACCGGCCGTCGGGCCCAGAGCCTGCTTTTCATGGGCATGGGCGAACCCCTGGCCAACCTGGACAATCTTCGAATCGCGCTGGGCGCCATCCGGTCGCCCCTGGGCCTCAACATCGGGGCCCGGCACGTGACCGTGTCCACCTCGGGGCTCGTGCCGGCGATCCGAAAGCTGGCCCAGGAGGGGCCCCGGGTCAATCTGGCCATCAGCCTGCACGCCGCCGACGACGAAACCCGGCGGAAAGTCCTGCCCAAAAGTTCGGCCTGGTCCATCAAAGACCTTTTGAGCGCGGCCTGGGATTACCAGAAACTGGCCGGCGGAGGCGGCCGCGTCACCTTCGAATACATCCTTTTGGCCGGGATCAACGATTCCATTCGCGAGGCCCAGCGGTTGTCGAACCTGCTTCGGGGGAAAAAGGCCTGGGTCAATTTGATCGCCTACAATCCCGTGGCGGGGTTGCCCTACCGGCGGCCCGACGATGAAACCGTGCGCGCCTTCGCCAAAGTGCTTGAAGACCGGGGACTTTTCGTTCGACTGCGGAAACCCCAGGGCACCGACATCGAGGCGGGGTGTGGCCAATTGGGCCGCCCCCGAAGTCTGCCCCCGGCGTGAAAGTCGCCCCCGGCCGATATGGTAAGATGGTTTTTCTTTCTTAATTCCAAACCATGACCGATCCAACCTCCTATTCCGGCAACCCCTCCGACGGGGGTCTTCCGCCCGGCCGCCTCGAATCCCTGGCGAGCCGCGTGGGCCCCTCCGCCGAGGCCGTGCGACGCCATCCCTGGGCCTTTTTGGCCGCGGCGTTTTTGGCGGCCGCCGTTTCCACGGCCCTGGCCTCCTATTGGATCATCGGCGGATTGATCCACAGCCGCCAGGCGGTCACCGTGCCGGATTTGACGGGCAAAAACCTGGAGACGGCCCTGGACCTGCTGGGGCCCCTTCGTCTGTCCCTGGCCAAAGACGCCGTCCAAATCGACGAGAATTTTCCGCCCGGGGCCATCCTTCGGCAGGTTCCGCCCGCGGGCATTCAAGTCCGCGAGGGGAAAGTGGTCCACGTGACGTTGTCCTCCGGCGGCCAGGTGTTGTTCGTGCCCGAACTGACGGGCACGACGTTGACCGAAGCCCAAAACCGGCTCCGTTCCGCGGGCCTGGTCCTGGGCGCCATGTCCCAGGCCTATTCGACCCAAAAGGAAGCCGGGTGGGTGATGGAACAAACGCCCGCCGTCGGTGCCGTCATTAAACCGGGGTCCATGGTGGACTTGAAGGTGTCCAAGGGGCCGCCCCCCGAAGGCACGACCCTCATGCCCGATTTCATCAACCGGCCCTTCGGGCTGGCGCGCCAATGGGCCAAAGACGCCGGCGTGGAGGTCACCTCGACGGAAGAGTTGTCGTCCACCCTGCCGGGGTTGGTGTTGAGCCAAACCCCCGCCCCCGACACGCCGCTCGGGGAAAAAGCCGTCGCGACCTTCCTGGTGGCCAAGTCGAGCTCCACCGCCGCGGCCGATGTGAAATTGATCCGCTACGAAATCCCCGGCGGCACCGAGCGCGTCCAGGTGCGCATCGTGCTTCGGGACGACGACGGCGAAAAAGAGGTTTACCAATCCCAGCAAAACGCGGGTTCCGTCGTGGAAGTGGCCGTGGCGCCCAAGGGCGCGGCCCGGGCCCGCATCTTCGTCGACGGCGTTTTGATCGAAGAGCGGCCCCTCCTCCCCTGATGCCCCGTCCGCCGTTCCCCCGCCTGGCCCCGTCCATCCTTTCGGCCGATTTCGCCCATCTGGCGGACGACGTTCGAAAAGTGGAATCCGCCGGCGCCGATTGGCTTCACGTCGACGTCATGGACGGCCACTTCGTGCCCAATTTGACCATCGGCCCGGTGGTCGTGCATTGGCTGAAAAAATGCACGGACCTTCCCCTGGACGTCCATCTGATGATCGAAAACCCGGAAAAATACATCCCGGCCTTCGCCAAAGCGGGGGCCTGGAACATCACGGTGCATCGGGAGGCCTGCCGCCACCCCGCGGAGGTGTTGCGGCTCATCAAAAAACACGGGTGCCGGGCGGGAATGTCCGTCCGACCCCGGACGCCCATCCGGGCGGTCGAGCCCCATTTGAAAAATTTGGACGTCGTGCTGGTCATGACCGTGGAGCCGGGATTCGGCGGCCAATCCTTCATGCCGGACATGCTGCCCAAAGTCCGCTGGCTTCGGGACCATTGGCGCGGGAAACGGAAAGAGGGCCCCTGGATCGAAGTGGACGGCGGCATCAACGCCGACACCGCGCCCCTGACGGTCCACGCGGGCGCCAACGTGCTCGTGGCGGGGAACGCCATTTTCGGCGCCCCGAACCCTGGCCGGGCCCTTCGGGACATCCGCCGTCGGGCCGCCGCGCCGGTCCTTTGACCCTGCCCCTCCGCCTTTCTTCTTCGCCCCGCGCCGTTTTCACGCCCCGTTGGGAACGCCTCGGGGCGGTCCTGATTTTTTTCGTCCTGGGGTGCGGCCCGTCGGAACCCCATCCCCGGGCGACGGCGACCCTGACCGCGGAAGAGCGCGATTCCGCGTCCTTCATTCAAGAAGAATCCAGGGAATGGTATCTCTGGCACAATCACGGAAACCGGGTTCAGCGGGAGGGGAAATTCGACGAGGCGTTGGATTCGTACAACCGGGCCCAAAAGGCCTGGCCGAAATCCGGGGAATCCACCGACACGGCCCTTCAAAAGGCCTATTTGTACCTCCGCCTGCGGCAGCCGGCCTGGGCCGTACGTTACGCCGATCGGTTCGCCGCCCATTATCCCCGGGACAGCAACCCGCCTTACGTGCGGGCCTTCGCCTACTACGACCTGGGCGACACGGCAAAGGCCCTCGAGCAGGCCGATCGGTTGGGGCCGGAGAACATGGCCCGGCGGATGGTCCATGGATTGGTTCAGATGAAGGCGGGGGATCGGGCGGGGGGAACGGCCGCGGTGGTTGCGGCGTGGACGGACTATTTAAAGCGACATCACCGCTACCCGGCGCCGCCCCGGCCGGAGGACATGATTCAAATCAAATTTTTGAATTGGGCGGTCCTGCCCTTGGACGCCCATTACACGCTCACCGACGCCCGGTTGGATCCGTCCTCCCTCGAAAACCTTCCCGGCGCCCGTTGAGACGCTAGAATTTTCGAGCCGCCCCCAAAGACGGGTAGCGCCGCCGTAGGGCTTCCAGGGCCCGGGTCGCTTCCTCGGAGTTGGCCGCCGAGCAGAAACGGATGGTTTTCCCCTCGACGTCAAAGGCCAAACGACCCGTTTTTCCCAATTTCGCCCGGGCCCCGGCGGCCGCCGGGGCGGCCGGATCGTCGGACGCCAACCGCAAATTTTTAATTTTCGCCAGCTCGTATTCCCGCCCCCATCCCTTGCCGAAAACCTCGTAGGCCACGCTCAGGCGCAGGGCGTTGACGGTGATCCGTTCCCGCCCGCCCATCATCCAAAGCCAAAGGGCCAGGGCGAATCCGCCCCCGGCGGTCCATCCGGTCAACCACACGAGGAGAAAAAGGCGGGCCGGAAGGGGGGTTTTGGAAACGAAGAGGGATTTCAGAGCCGCCGTCTCGCCCGCGGCCCAACCGCAAAGCCAGAAGGATAAAAAAAGAAGGACGGGCCAGACCCGTTGGGGGGTGACCACGATTTCAAGTCCCAGGGGCGTGTCCTGGATTTCCAGTCGCGAAGCGATCGGCGCGGAGGCGTTGTCCATGGTGAATTAAGGATAACGCGGAAACGGGGCGGGGCCAACCCCTCCGGTCACTTTTTTTTGAAGAGTTTTTGAAGGGACTTCAGCCCCTGATCCACCGCTTTGTCCACGGCCGTGGAACCCCCGTTGTCGCCCTCGGCGGGTTTGCGGTATTTCTCGAGACTTTTCTGGAGCAGGTCCTTGGCGGCGTTCTTGGCGGCCTGGGAGAGGTCCACGGAAATTTTGGGGTCCGTCAGGGGCCCCGTGATTTTGGCGGTGAGCGTGGGCCGGCCGTCGGGACCGGAGGACCAGTCTCCCAAACTGCCGCCCAGGGAACCGGCCGGAAGTTTGACCGTCGCCCGCAGGTCGGAATCGAAATCCGTCAAACGGACCCGGCCCTTGGCCGCGAGGTCCGTTTGGTCGCTTTCCACGGCGAGGTCCTCGGTGGTCAACAGGCCCCGTTCGATTTTGAAATGGCCGCCCAAGGTTTTGTAGGTCAGGTCGGCGGCGTCCTTTTTCATGAGTTTGTTGATTTTTTCCGCGAGCGGGAGGTTCCGAATTTTTCCATCGGAGGCCGAGAGCGTCAGGGCCCCGCTCAGTTGTCCCAGGTCGGGCCCCAGGTCGGTCAACAGGCCCTTGAGCTGAAAGTTCTTTCCGAGGTAGTACGGGTGGGTGGCCTCCCCGATTTTGATGGAGCCTTCGGCCCGGGCGATGGGCGCGGGCCCCGCGGGACCGGCGGGCGTCGCGGGGGATTCGGCCGCGGCCGTCGACCCGAAAATTTCCTGAAGCTTGGCCAAGTCCAGGCGGTCCAGCTTGAAGTCGTACGTTAATTCCGGCCGGGCGAAGCGGCGGGCGGTGAGGGCCAGAGTGAAAGGCGATCCCAGGAATTTGCCTTTAAAATCCTTGAGGGCCGCGTCGTCTTCCGAAAAGGCGATCGAACCGCCGAGGCCTTCCAGGGAAGCGCCGGGCATCGGCGTCAGCCCCACGCCGGAGAGGACGGCGTTCCCCCGGGCCTGGGG
>DAOQNO010000041.1:0-8146 GCA_035332125.1 Elusimicrobiota bacterium
GCCACGGCGCCCGGAGCGGTCCAGACCGTCTGGAATTCGGGGGACCGGGCGAAGGCGGCCGCGTCCAGGGCGTGGAATTCGGCGTGGGCGGCGCCCTGGCGGCGGGCGTTTTCCCGGGCGTCCTCGACCGCGGCGGCGTTCAGCTCGACGCCCACCAGTCGGTCGGCCCGATCGGCCACGGTCAACCCGATGGACCCCGTGCCGCAGTATAGGTCAAAGAGCGTCGTCACGCGGCCGCCCACAAAATCGGCGACGACCCCGTACAATTCCTCGGCCCCGCGGGTGTTGGTTTGAAAAAACGTGAAGGGCGAAATTCGAAAGGTTTTCCCGCGCAACGTCTCTTCGATACAACCCGCCCCGCGCCAGACGGCGCGCACCCCGCCCTGGGCCACGTCCGACAAACCGGCGTTCACGGTCCAAACGACCGTGTCGGCCGACACCCCGCTGGCGTCCAGGGCTTCCAAAAACGACGGCCCGGGGGCGTCGCCCTCCGCCGTCACCAAATTCAACAGGCGTTGGCCCGTGTTTTTCCCTTCCCGGACCACCAAATAGCGCAAAAATCCCTTGTGGGATTTCAGGTGGTAGGTCGGCAGCCCGTGGACGACCGCCCAACCCCGGACGGCCGCCATCAGGGGGCCGGCGGCCGTCGACAGGAGGCGGCACTCGGTCAGATCGACCACCCGGTCGAACCGGCCTTTTTGGCGAAGGCCGAGAAGGACCGGCCCGTCCTTGAGTCCGCCGAAGGCGAATTCCATTTTGTTGCGGTAGTGAAAAACATCGGGAGAGGGCCGGATCGGCCGAAATTCGTCGGCGGAAAAAGGCGCGAGGAGGCCGCGCACCCGGGCCTCCTTGGCGGCGAGTTGCTCGGCGTAGGGCGCGTTTTGGGTGGCGCACCCCCCGCAGGCGCCGAAATGGGGGCAGAGGGTTTCCCCGCCCGGGAGTTCAGCGGACGAGGACGGGGGCATCCGGCACGTGATACCGGCGGTTCTGGTACAGATCGTACGCCGTTTGGTAAAGCGCCACGCCGTCGCGCACCAACTCGGTCTCCTCCGGGCCCAGGGGCAGAGAGGCGGAAAAGAATTTGGACGCCCGATCGTATTTGAAAACGCGCGCCGTCCGGTGAAGTCCCAGGACCGCGAGCCGTCCCTCCCGTAAAATGCCCACGTCGCGGTCGTGTTGCATGAGGGCGTAGCTGGTCGCGGGGTCCACGTCCCACAAATCCCGCCCGAAGAAAACGCTTTGGTAATGCATGTTGGTCAACCCCATCAAGGTCGGGGCGATGTCCAAGGACGAACCCAACACGTCCACTTTTTTCGGTTTCAACATCCCCGGGGCGTAGATCAGGAAGGGGACTTCGTAGGACCGGATGGGAATGAAATCCGCCCCGTAGACCCGGGCGCCGTGATCACCGATCACCACGAAAACGGTGTTCTTGAAAAACGGCCGTCCCCGGGCTTTGTCGAAAAACCGGCCGAGGGCGTAATCCGCGTATTTGACCGCGTGTTCCCGCCGACGGCGCTGGGGGTCCAAATCGATGCGTCCGGCCGGGTAGGTGTAGGGCTTGTGGTTCGAAACGGAAAGGACGGCGGCGAAAAATCGGCGACCGGTGGCGTGTTGGGCGTCGAATTCCTCCAAGGCCCGATCAAAGATATCCTCGTCGCAGACGCCCCAGGCCGTCGTGAAGGTCGGCCGGGCGAAATCCTTTTGTTCGATGAACCGGTCGAATCCGTTGGCCCGGAGAAAAGGCCGCATGTTGTCGAAAATTCCCCGCCCGCCGTAGACGAACAGGGTCTCGTAGCCTTGATCCTTCAGGGCCCGGGCGAAGGAATAGACCTTCTCCGACCGATGGCGCTTGACGATGGATTCCCCCGGCACCGGCGGGAACCCGCACAGAATGGCCTCCAGACCGCGCACCGTCCGGGACCCGGTGGCGTAAAAATTCGTAAAGAGAATTCCCCCCGCGGCGAGGCGATCGAAACAGGGAGTGAGGTTTTCGGGATGTCGGCCCAACACCCCGGTGAAATTGGCGCCGAAGCTCTCCTCGATCAACACGACGAAATTGGGACGGTCCAAGGCCCCCCGCTCCCACTCCCGCCGGTCCAAGGGACCCGCCACTCCGCCCGACACCGTTTCGGCCTCCGAATCCGCCAACAGGCGCCGGACCCGTTGGGCGGCTTCGTCTTTGGGAATCGTCCGGTAGTAATGATCGTACGGAAGATCGTTGCTCCAAAAGGCGTAGAAAAAAGCGGCGGGGCCGTTTCCGGCGATTTCGTTTTGAACCCGGTTGACGCTGATTTCCGCGGCGACGGGCGGCGCGAGGAGGATCGCGGCGGCCAGGAGCAGGGCCATCGCGCCGACGCCGAGACCGCGCTTCCGGCCGCCCGCGGCCCGTCCCGCCCAAGCCGTGAAAAAACGCGCCGTCGCGCGGTGGATCGTCCACGCCAGGGCGCCGACGGCGAGAACCACCCGGACCACGGGATAGGACTGCCAAATGTTTCCCGCCACCTCCGTCGGGTAGATCAAATAGTCCACCGCGATGGAATTGAAACGCGCGTCGAATTCATCGAAAAAAGCCACCTCGAGGGCCGCCACAAACAAAAAGGCGAACAGGAAGGCGAACCAGGCCACGGACAACGCCCGGGGAAACCAACGGCCCGCGCGGGTCCGATCGGGGAGGATGGAAAAGAGGATCGCCCAGGGCAAGGAGAAAACGAGCGCCATGACCACGTCCAGCCGAACGCCGCTCCACCAGGTGCGGGCCCAGGCCAGCACCGTCGCGTCCAATTCGTTCCGGGCCAGAACGGCCAAAACGATCCGGGTGACCATGAATAAAAAAAACAAAACCCCGGCGGGCACCAGGGCGGCGGCGACGGGGTTCGACGAAAGGCGACGGAGGGGAACGGCGACGGCGTTCAAGAGGGGTCGGCCGCTCCCGGTTCGACGATCTTTTCCAAAGCCGGGCGAAGGGCGGCGGGAACCGGCACCGGCTTCCATCGGGGATCGACGAAGGGGTGTTTGGTGCTGCCCCGGGTGATGACGCGGCCGGATTCCGCGTTCACCACTTCGTATCCGAAGGTGATGGACGCCCGGCCAAGGTCGGACACCCACGTTCGAATCTTGAGCAAATCGTCGTAACGGGCGGGGGCCAGGTAATTCAGCTCCGCGTGGACCGCGGGAAGGAACACCTTCAAGGTCTCCTCAAAGTCCCGGTACCGCAACCCCAGGCCGCGAAGGAGCTCGGTGCGGCCCCGTTCGAAGAGCACGAGATAATTGGCGTAATAGACGACCCCCATGCGGTCGGTGTCGGCGTAGGCCACCCGGAATTCCATTTCGTGGATCACCGGCGGCCTCCCGAGCGGGGCGTCATGGCGGGGTCGCTCAGCGGCGCGCCGACTCGAGCCGAAGGGTTCGGGTGGGGGCGTCGGTCACGGCGGCCGGACCGAAGTATTGAATGGGACCGGGGAAAACGTAATCATCGGCCGCGGCCCAGGATTCCCGGGCCTTGGCGAAGGCCGCGAAGGGCGCGTCGTCCAATCGGACCAAAGCCTTTTGAATGACGGGCTTTTCCTTGCCCTTGCGGCGCTCGACGTTCATCATCATGGTCAGGGGCACCCCGCCGGCTTTCCATTCGGCGGAGGGCTTCGTCAGGTTTTGCACCGAGGAGAGGTAACCGGTCAACCCGTTCAGTGCCAACACCGCGGCGTTGTATCCCAGGGCGTAGCAATAGGTCGCGTCGAAGTTGGACGGCGCGCCGCAACGGCCCTCGTAGCCGAAGAAATGGGTGATGGCGGCGAATTTCCCGTCGTAAGACCCGGCTTTTTTCATTTCCGCCAGGCGCTTTTTGACCATTTCCACCAGGAGCTTTTCGGTTTCGATTTGGGAAACGGTCACGTTCCCGTGGGGGTCCCGGTCGAGCATCAATTGAGCCTGAAACCCGTCGGGCAAAGATCGCAACAGCCCGGCCAGGGGCGCCGGGAGAGATTTCGCCACCACGTCCCGCTTTTCCTCAAAGGCCGAGAGACCGGCCAGAGCGCCCTCGTTTTGGGCCAGGGCGTCGTTCAATCCCGATATGAGAGAGCGCATTTCGGGAATGAACTCGATGAGCCCCTCGGGAATGAGGACGAACCCGTAATTCTTCTTGTCCGCGGCCCGGCGCGCGACGGTTTGCGCGATGCCGTCCACGACGTCGGCCAGGGTCTGCTTTTTTTCCAACACTTCCTCGCCGATCAGGGCCAGGTTCGGATGGGTTTGGAGGGCCACTTCCAGGGTGATGTGGGAGGCGCTCCGCCCCATGAGGCGGACGAAGTGCCAGTATTTTCGGGCCGACAAAATATCGCGGCCGATGTTGCCGACGACCTCGGCGTAGATCTTGGTGGCCGTGTCGAAACCGAAAGACGCTTCGATTTGATCGTTCTTCAAATCCCCGTCGATGGTTTTGGGAACTCCCAGAACGGCGGCCGCGAGGCCCTCGGCCTTGAAATATTCCGCGAGCAAGGCGGCGTTGGTGTTGGAATCGTCCCCCCCCACCACGACCAGGGCGTCGAATTGGTTGTCCGCGATGTTTTTCTTGGCCGCGGCGAACTGTTCCGGTGTCTCGATTTTGGTCCGGCCCGATTGAATCAAATCGAAACCGCCGGTGTTCCGATACCCGGCCACGAGCGCCGGCGTCAGTTCCTTAAACTTGTTTTCCAGGATCCCCGAAGGCCCGCCCATGAAACCGAACAATTTGTTTTTGGGGTTCGCTTTTTTGAGACCGTCCAGAAGTCCCGCCAACACGTTGTGCCCGCCCGGGGCCTGCCCGCCCGAGAGAACCACGCCGACCCGCACGGCCTTTTTGGCCGCGGCCGGGTTTTTTCCGGGGACAAAGGAAACGAGGGGAAGCCCGTAGGTCCGGGGAAAGAGGCCCTGGACCGAGGCTTGGTCCGACAAACTTTGCGTCGGCCGGCCGGCCTTCGCCGTGACGCCGGACGGTCCCGCCCGGAGCACTTTGGGCAGGGCGGGTTTGAATTTGAGTCGTTCGATTTGAAGCGCGGATGTGGTCGTGGACATGCGATCCTCTCGACAATGGGCCGCCGGGGGCGGCCGACGGGAATATGCGTCGCTTGAAAACAAAGACCCCCATGCCCGAACGACGTTCGGGCATGGGGGCTTGAAAATCGCCTTAGGCGATGGTGACCGACTTGTCCAGGTAGACGTCCTGAACGGCGTTCAGGAGCTGGACGCCCTCGCGAAGGGGCTTTTGGAAGGCCTTGCGGCCCGAAATCAAGCCCATGCCGCCGGCGCGCTTGTTGATGACGGCCGTGCGGACCGCTTCCGCCAGATCCGAGGCGCCCTTGGATTCGCCCCCCGAGTTGATCAACCCGGCGCGGCCCATGTAGCAGTTCATCACCTGGTAGCGGGTGAGGTCGATGGGGTGGTCCGTGGTGAGGTCGGAGTAAACCTTCGGGCTTGTTTTGCCGAATTTGACGGCGTTGTAACCGCCGTTGTTCTCGGGCAGTTTCTGCTTGATGATGTCGGCTTCAATGGTCACGCCCAGGTGGTTGCCCTGGCCCGTGAGATCGGCGGAGACGTGGTAGTCCTTTTCCGGGGTCTTGAAGGCGTTGTTCCGCACGTAGCACCACAGCACGGTGAAGAGGCCGAGTTCGTGGGCCTGGGCGAAAGCCTCGGAAATTTCCTGAAGCTGGCGGCGGCTTTCGGGCGAGCCCCAGTAGATGGTCGCGCCGATGGAGGTGCAGCCCATGTCGAAGGCGCGTTTCACCTTCGTGAAGAGCGTCTGGTCCGGCACCTGGGGCAGGCTCATGAGCTCGTTGTGGTTGATCTTGAGCATGAAGGGAATCTTGTGGGCGTATTTGCGCGCCACGGCGCCCAGGACGCCGTAGGTCGAGGCGACCGCGTTGCAACCGCCCTCGATGGCGAGCTTGATGATGTTTTCGGGATCAAAATAATCCGGGTTCGGGGCGAAGGACGCGCCGCCGGAGTGTTCGATGCCCTGATCGACGGGCAGAATGGACACGTAGCCCGTTCCCGCGAGGCGTCCGGTGTTCATGGTGTGCTGATAGTTCCGGAGGACGGCGGGGCCGCGGTCCGACTGAGCGAACACGCGGTCGACGAAATCGGGGCCGGGGAGGTGCAGGCGGGAGGCCGGGACCTTCGCCTTGTACGTCAAAAGGGTTTCCGCGTCTTTGCCCAACATTTCCGCTGTGGATCCGGACTTCTTTGCCGCTTCGACTACCTGGGACATGATGACTTCTCCTTTTTCAATGGACCAAAATCAGGCTTTGGTTTTGGATCGCCGCCGGGCGGCGGGTTTGGCTTTCTTCTTCTCGGTTTCCTCGAAATGACCCACCGCGCGGTACTTGTCGTACCGACCGTCCAAAAGCTTGTCCAGGGGCAGGGCGCGCAATTCCTTCAAGTGGCGGACCAGGGCGGCCTTGAGCGCCGCGGCCGCCGCGTCGGGGTCCCGGTGGGCGCCGCCCACGGGTTCGGGGACGATCTCGTCGACGATGCCGATGCCTTTCAAATCCTGGGCCGTGATTTTGAGCGCCCGGGCCGCGTCCGGGGCCTTGGCGGCGTCCCGGTAAAGGATGGAGGCGCAGCCTTCCGGGGAAATGACGGAGTACCAGGCGTTTTCGAGCATCAACAGCCGGTCCCCCACGCCGATGGCCAGAGCCCCCCCCGAACCGCCTTCGCCGATGACGGCGCACAGGATGGGCACGGGGAGCTGGGACATTTCCCGTAAATTTTCCGCGATGGCCGTCGCCTGGCCCCGTTCCTCGGCCCCGATGCCGGGGTAGGCCCCGGCGGTGTCGATCAGACAGACGACCGGGGCGCCGAATTTCGCGGCCAGACGCATAAGGCGGAGGGCTTTGCGGTAGCCTTCCGGGTGGGGCATGCCGAAATTGCGGGCCATGGATTCCTGAAGGGTCCGTCCCTTTTGGTGGCCGATCACCACCACCGGCTGGCCGTCCAAATAAGCCAGGCCCCCGACGATGGCTTTGTCGTCGGCGTAATGGCGGTCGCCGTGCAATTCGATGAGGCCGGTGAAGAGGCGTTCAAAATAGTCGAGGGCGTAGGGACGGCGGGGATGGCGGGCGATTTGGACCCGTTGCCAGGGGGAAAGACGTCCGTAGATCTCGCCGCGGAGCTCGTTCAGGCGCGTGCGGAGGCCTTGAATCTCCTCCCCGATGCCAACGCCCTGGTTTTCCTGGGCCGTTTTCTCGAGGGCTTGAATCTGCTCCTCCAAATCCATAAGGGGTTTTTCGAAATCAAACCCTTTAAACGATGTGTTTTCCAAGGTCAGAGTCATCCTCCCGTTTTAAAATCCCCCGGAATAAGTCAGTCGAACGATCCGTTCCGCCCGTCGGCCGGGCGCGGACAAGTCGCGTCCCGCCAATTCCACGGCGAAACTGGGCGTCACGTAATAGCGCCCGCCCACGTTCAAGCGGCTTTCCCGCCAGATTCGAACGTTGTCCCACTCCACGGTGAGACCGAACTGGTCGGCGTACAAGTAGTTCAGCCCGACGAACGTGTAAAGATAATCGTTCTTGAAATCGTAAATGTTCACGCCGCCGTGCAGGCTTAAATCGGGGACGAACACCTCGCCGCTGCCCACCAGATACAGGCCTTTTTCCCGCTGGCGGAATTTGTCCGTGTCGTGATCGTAGAAGAGCCCCTGGCCGTCGTAGCCCAGGGCCAGCGCCGGCAGGTTTCGTTTGCCGTCAAAAAAGCGGAAACGGGCGTTCAGGGTCGGCTGATTGAGGTCCACCGACCGGTTGCCGATGAACCCCTCGGCGTCCAGCCCGAACCCGACGTTCAAGCGGGGGAACACCCCGAAGGAGGCCTTGGTGAGCAGCCCCCCGTCCGTGTAAAAACGAAACCCCGCGCTGTAGCCGTAATGATCCAGGGCCTCGGCGGTCGGGACGTCGATCAGTTCCGTCATGGGCGGAACCGCCCAAAGCCGTTGGGGGAGCAGGAACGCCGCCAAAGCGGCGGTCCTCAAAATTAAAGATCGGTTTGACAAATCGGTGGACCTCTCGGTGGAGGGGCGGTGGGAGCCCCGGACTTAAAGCGTTATTTTACCTTTTTCCCCGGTTTCGTCAAAGGCGATTTGGCCTCACCGGGCTCTTTTCGTAAAGGCGGGAACAGG
>DAOQNO010000042.1:0-8143 GCA_035332125.1 Elusimicrobiota bacterium
ACAAACACGTGGTTCGTGCGCACGGTGGTTTCGTCCAGGGCGCCGACGATGTCGTTGTTGATCTTAATTTTCGTTCGACCGCCGGTGAAATTATAAACGGCCGGGTCCGCCGCGAAAATGTTGGACCGGTCCAACCAAAAACGCATGTAATGGTCCTGGCGGAAATCCTCCGAAAATTGCCGCATGAAATCGGAGATAAAATTGGTGGAAATCAATCGTTTGGCCCGAATGGTGCGGTCGGCGTAATTGTGCATGTTGTGCAGGCGAAGGCGGGACATCAACATCAGGAAAAGGGGGATGAGGAAAAACAAAACAAGGATGACCGGCAGGGTCACCATGCCCCCGGGCGTCCCCCGAAGGCGCCTCACGGGGCTTTCCTTTTGGCCACCAGCAACGGGGGAATGATTTGGGTGGAGGTTTTTATTTTTTCCTTCCCTTTTTGAATCTCCATATCGACCCGGAGGGTGGCCACGGCGGCGAGCTCCGGGCGGGTGTCGATGAACAGCGGGTTCCCGCCCTGGACGGCGATCTCGGATTGGCTGACCTCGCCGTCCGCGTTGGTGTCCCAAGCGGCGTAGGCCTCGATCGATTTGGCCCCCGCCGGGACCAGCGAAAATTCATTCACCACGAATCCGGGACCGCCGCGAACCAGCGGCGATTCGACCCAGCCGGCTTCGTTGTAATTGAACCAACGCTGAATTTGTCCGTTGCTGAATTTGTACCGGCACTGGACGTCGATGCGACCGTCGTTGTCGTCGTCGTCATCGTCCAGATCGTTCCCCATGTAACGCAAACAGCCGGGGGCCGTGGCCAGAAAAACCGCGTCCCCGTCCTGGTCCGGTTGGTAACGGGCGGCCAACCCCCGAACGAGCGCGTTGGGGTTGTACCCCGGGAACCGGTGGGAATCCAAAACAAAGGTGATGCTGCTGACATCGACTTCCAACACTTCGTTCATTTCCCCCAGATCCCGAAGGACGTCCTGATTCACCATTCGAAGGCGCTCTTCCGTGGAAATCCGACCCAGGAGGTGGAACAACCCTTCGGAGCTTTTTTTAACAAACACCACCGTCCCAAGCAAAACGACGGCGAAAATCACCGAAGCGATCAACACCTCGGGCAACGACATGCCCCGATTCCCCGCCGTCATTGAATGACCATATCGAAGTTTCGAACCGTCGTGGCGTTGGTGCCCCCGCCCCGGGACCAATTGGAAACCGTGGTTCGCAGATGGTGCGTCCCGGGGGTGAAACTGCTCGTGGAATAAACAATGGAATTGGTCGCCGGGTTCAGGCACAATCCCAGGGAGGGCGATGTCACGCTGCTCAGCAAAACGGCGCCGTGATCCACATCGAACAACTCAAACGATCCCCAATCCACGCCGCTTTCGGGGTCGGACACGCTGAGGACCAGCGGAGCGCCCGCCAAAGTCGGCGGCGTCGTGGAGGGGACCACCACGTCCGGGGAGGTTCCGTCGTCAAAATTCATGTCGTCAATGTGAATGGTCCAGGTTTTAATCGTTTTTTGGCCGGTTTTATCGCCAAATTCAGCCCGAAGATAGATGTCCTGATTGTCCGGAAAAACGTATGGCAGCAGGGTCGTGGTATCGATCGCGACCAACGTCCCGCTGGCCGAAACCACCCCCGAAACCGCGGGAGTCACGGGGGTGTAGAGGTGGCGCATATAATTAATGTCTCCCACGGCCGCGGGGGCCGGAGAGGTCATGGTGGCGATGGAAAGGGATTCTTCGGCGATGCCCGACACGCCGGGAAGATGGCGGGGCGGCGATGAATGGGTCGGAATCAAATTGCCGCTGTCCTCGTCTCGCAGGAAAAGCTTGAGATACGGAGACCGGTTCGGGACGTTGGACCCCGGCAGGGGGAGGATGTCCGCGTTCCGGGCGACGGGCGGCGTGATGTCCACGTTCATGTAGACGATCCGCCAGGGGGAAAACATTTCGTTGCCCACCGGCCCTTTCTTGGCCCGCATGACGAAACCATGAATCCCCTCTTCGTACACCGCGTCGGCGAAGGCCCCCGACCAGGGATTGTCGAAATAGCCGTTGTCGGCCGTGACCGTCCAGGTGTAATTGGGCGCCGCCACCGGGGGGTAGGGCACCGTGGAGGTCCATAGCGAAATAATCGCGTCCCGTTCGGAATAGCCCGCCACCTTGGGGATCAAGCTCCCGTTGGTCTTGTCGCCCGGGCGTAATTGCCAACTCCAGGACGATGTTTTGGCGTAATTGTCCCGGCGGAAAAATTGATTGGTGAGGGGACCGGCCCCGATCGTTGAACCGGCGGTGTGGGCGGCTCCGCTGGCGTAGCCGTAATAAATTTCGGCCCGGTCCCGGTAATAGCGGGAGGAATCCACCGGGAAGGTCATAAGCAATTTGAGGTCTTTCACGTAATTTTCCTGGGCCCGCCCCGATAATTTCTCCTTGGACAACATCACGCCTTCCCGGGACATCACCGTTCCGGGGTCGCTGGGATTGCAGGCCGCGGTACGACACAAATAGATGTCCAGGGTTTTCATCCGGGTGTCGGGAACTTCCGTCCGGCCGGCGCCGTCCACATCGTAAAAAAACTCCGTCGGAGCGTTGGCGATGAGGGATTGAAAGCGAATGTCCGGGTTGTACTTGTCCACGCAACCGGCCGCCACGCTGCAGGTCGCCAGGGGTTCGAAGGCGATGAAATCCACGACGCTGCTGTTGGCGTAATTGTCCGCCGAATCCCGCCGAATGAATTTGACCTCCACCTTAAAACGGGGAAAGCCCGCTTCTTTAACCCTTGTTTCGATGTCCAAAAGCATGCCTTGAATGGGCGAGGACGACCAGCGGACCCAATATTGGGAGGGACTGAAATTTCCGGCCGTGACGCCGTTTTTATTTCCCGAATCGACGGCAAGGACGTCTTCGAACCGGGCGATTTGAAACTTGGCTTGGATGTAGTCGAGCAACTGGGCCGCCTCGAATTGGTTCTGGGAGGAAACAATGCTTTTCCCCCCGCCCTGCATGAGGCGGATCAACACAATGGCGATGATTCCCACCACCACCATGGCGATCATGGATTCGACCAGGGACAGGCCCTTGCTTTTCGTCACGGAGACCCCTCCGGCTCTTAGGTTAACCCCTCAAACCCCCGACTTCAACTCCTTTTATTGTGTCCTTTCCTCTTAATTCCCATGCAACAAAATGGCGAAACCGGGCGATTTTCCCCCGCCGAAAACGTCACACGGGCTTCACACCGGTTTTACCTCCCCACAATGGCTTGGGCGCCGGACTTCGGCTACGATGAAAGCAATAAAAATCGAAGGAGACCGAACATGAGCGAACAAAAGATCGAAATCCTCCGGGCCGCGTTGCGGGCGGCGGAGGGTCAATTGAAGGAAATCCTCCTGGGCCTCGAAACCAAGGACCTGGACGACCAGGCCGTCAGCGGCCAACTGCGGGAAATTGAGCGGGGCCTGCGGCGGCTGGCCCGGGCGGCGTAGATCGTGGGCACCCCCCGCACGGCCGGAGACCTCCTCGGGCAAATGAAACCCCGGAACCCCCAGCTGGGTCGCCTGCTGGCCCGGATTCAATCCCGGGCCCTCCAGGACGGCGTGATTGACCACTGGAACCGTTGCCGCCGGCTTCCCCCGGGGTTTCTCAACCTCCCGGTCTTTTCTTCCAACCACCGGGGGTCCTCCCGGCGGGAACTCGCCGCCTAGATTATTCCGTCGGAGCGTCGCGGCCGACCGGTCGTCACGCCGCCGTCACGGGGATTTGACCTGGCCGCAATTCCCCTTCAATGGAATTTGATTTAAAGTGCGGCCGTTCACACCGATGAATTTCGAGCGCTTCGGCGCGACATTAAAATGGAGGAATCAAATGAATCAAGGCAATCGAACCACCCGCCGGGCCCTCGGCCTGGCCGGCGTTCTCGCCCTGGGCGCCCTGGTCGCTCCCGCGGCCCGCGCCGGGACGGAAATCAGCTTCGCCGATTGGGTCACCAAAGTCACCGTGAAAGGCGACATGCGCCTGCGCTCCGACAGCGAAATTATTCGCCAGGGCGTGGACCGCAACCGCCAACGGATGCGCATCCGCCTGCAGGGCGAAATTCCGGTCAGCCCCACGTTGAAGACCGTTTTCGGCATCGCCAGCGGCGAAGGCGAGCAAACGTCGACCAATCAAAGCTTCAAAGCGCTGTCGAGCCAGAAAGCCCTTTGGATCGACTTGGCCTACCTGGAATACAAGCCCCTGGAGACCTTCCGGATCACCGCCGGCCGGATGAAGAACCCCCTCTGGCTCGCCTATTCCGACGACGCGGTCTGGGACGGCGACTTCAACCCCGAAGGGTTGGCGCAAAACTTAAAGTTGTCGCTCTTCGGCTCCGGCCGGGTGTTCTTGAACGGGCTCCAGGGCGTGGCCGATGAGGACAGCGCCTCCCCGAAAGACCAGTTCTATTTCACCGAACAATTGGGCGTCATCTGGCCCTTGCCCGCGGACTCCCGCATCACCGTGGCGGGAGCGGTCACCGAATGGGTCAACGAATCCTCGGCGACCCGCAAACAGCTCGGCTCCGCCGCGACTTTCCAACAGGTCAAAACCCAAGACGGCAACCGCCGGCTGGGCACGGGCCTGGCCAACGAGTTCCGCGTGATGGAATTGACGGCCGAGTACCTCATCCCCGTCTTTGACCGTCCCCTCTCGGTCCAGGGGACTTACGTCAAAAACCTCGCTTCCTTGGACGTTTACACCGACAAGGCGGACCGAGGCAATCAGGTGGGGTTGATCTACGGCAAAGCCAGCGGCAAGGGCAAATGGGAAGCGGCCTATTTCCACAAACAGCTGGCCACCGACGCCACCGTGGCCGATGTGGCCGATTCGGACTTCGGCGTGGGCGGCACCAACCGTCGCGGTCACCTGGCCTGGTTCTCCTACGCCCCCGCGGACTACGCGGTGGCCCAGGTGAAGTTCTTCAACACGAAGCTGAACGACACGGCCTTCAACAGCGGCAAACCCAAGGACGTGAACCGACTGCAGATCGACTTCTCGGTCAAGTTCTAAGGATCGCCACGCTCTTCGACAACGAGGGATTGTCGTGAATCAATTCGGAGGGAGCGTCCGGGTGGTTTCCCTCATTTTCCGCTCGGCGCTCCCTCCACCGATTTGATTACAACACGGTTACACGAACGTCATTCAACGGTCACAGTCGGTTCGTAAGATCGGAATGACCACGGAGGATTCAATGATCCAGAAATCGATTCGCGGCCTGGCGGCCATCGCCCTGATGCTCGGGGCCCTGCCCGCGGCGGCCGAAAAGAAAATCATTAAGATCGACGGTTCCAGCACCGTCTACCCGATCACCGAAGCGGTGGCGGAGGAATTCATGAAAACCCACCCCGACATTCAAGTGACGGTGGGGATTTCCGGCACCGGGGGCGGGTTTAAGAAATTCTGCCGCGGCGAAACGGACATCTCGGACGCCTCCCGGCCCATTCTCCGCAAGGAAATGGACGCCTGCCTAGACGCCGCCGTCCAGTACTACGAACTGCCCGTCGCCTTCGACGCCTTGACCGTCATGATCAACCCCAAAAACACCTGGGCGGCCACCATGACCGTCGCCGAGCTGAAGAAAATCTGGGAGCCGGCGGCCCAGGGACAGGTGACGAAATGGAACCAGGTCAATCCGACCTGGCCCGACAAACCCCTCAAGCTTTACGGCGCGGGGTCCGATTCCGGCACCTTCGACTACTTCACCGAAGCCGTCAACGGAAAAGCCAAATCCAGCCGGGGCGATTACACGGCCTCGGAAGACGACAACGTCCTGGTCCAGGGCATCGCCTCCGACGAAGGTTCTCTCGGCTATTTCGGCTTGGCCTATTACGCGGAGAACAAGGACCGCCTGAAAGCGGTCGCGGTCAACGCCGGAAAGGGCGGGGTGTTGCCCTCCGAACAAACCGTCATGGATGGCACGTACCAACCCCTGGCGCGGCCCATCTTCATCTACCCGTCGAAGCGCTCCGCCAAGAAACCCGAAGTCCAGGCCTTTGTGGAGTTTTATCTTAAGAACGCCCCGGCGCTGGTCAAGGAGGTCAAATACGTTCCCCTGCCCAACGAGGAATACGCGGGCGTGCTGGCCCGATTCCAAACCGGCCAAACCGGGACCGCCTTCGGCGGCAAAGCCGAAATCGGGGTCAAAATCCAGGACCTGCTGAAACGGAAACCCAAGATCTAAAATCCGCGATCCGCCCCGACCGGAAGGTCGGGACGGGTCCGGACCGTGGCTCTCTCCCGCCGACATCACGATTCCCAGGGAGCCACGGTCCGGGCAGCCAAAAATGAGAACACAAACGCTTCAGACATTCGCCCCGTTGTTGGCGACCAAAACAAAATCCCCCTCCGCGCCGCCACGAGCGCTTTCGGCTCCATCGGCCCGGCCCGAAGCCGGGCCCGTCGCCCCGCCGCGATTCCCGGCGCTTCCCCGGGCCCGCGTCGGGACCGGACGACGGTGGGAGGAGCGGATCGTTCGCGCCGTTCTTTTCTTCGCCGCCTTTTCCTCCGTCCTCATCACCGTGGCCATCGTCGGCATCCTCCTGGCGGAGTCCCTCTCCTTTTTCCGGCACGTTTCCCTTTGGACCTTTCTGACCGACACCCAGTGGACCCCTCTTTTTGACGACGCCCATTACGGCATTCTCCCCCTGGTGGGCGGAACGCTGGTGGTGGCCGCCGTGGCCCTGGCCTTCGCCTTGCCGGTGGGGACCATCACCGCCGTCTACTTGAGCGAGTACGCCCCCCATCGGGTGCGGGAAATCGTCAAACCCTTTCTCGAGCTTTTGACCGCCGTTCCCACGGTGGTTTTCGGTTACTTCGCCCTGTTGTTCGTGACGCCGCTCCTGCAACACGTTTTCAAGGATTTGCCGGGATTCAACATGCTCTCGGCGGGCCTGGTGATCGGGGTCATGATCATCCCCTACGTCAGTTCGCTCTCGGAGGACGCCATGCGGGCGGTCCCCATGATTCTCCGGGAGGCCAGCTACGCCATGGGGGCCACGCGCTTTCAAACCTCGGTCCGGGTGGTGGTGCCGGCGGCCTTCTCGGGCATCGCCTCGGCCTTCGTGCTGGGGTTTTCCCGAGCCATCGGCGAAACCATGGTCGTGGCCATCGCCGCCGGGATGCAGCCGAACCTGACCCTGAACCCCCTCCAGCCCGCCGCCACCATCACGGCCTACATCGTCCAGGTCGCCCTCGGGGATTTGCCCCACGGGTCCATCGGCTACCAGACCATTTTCGCCGCGGGCTTGACCCTGATGTCGATGACCCTTGTCTTCAACATCGCCGGCCACGTCCTTCGCAAACGCTATCGGGAGTCCTACTGACCGTGCGCGACTTGAAAGCGGACATCGCCCAGCGGAAACGGCACGACCGGTGGTTCGCGGTCCTCGGTCTTTTGGCCACGAGTCTCGGCATCGTCGCCCTGCTGGCCTTGTTGATCGACCTGGCCCTGGACGGAGCGGGCCGCCTCTCTTTTTCGTTTTTCGCGAATTTTCCTTCCCGTTTCCCCGAAAAAGCCGGCGTGCTATCGGCATGGGTCGGCACGGCCGTGGTCATGCTCGTCACCGGCCTGGCGGCCGTGCCTCTGGGCGTGGCGGCGGGCCTTTACTTGGAGGAATACGCCCCGAAAAACCGAATCACGACTTTGATCGAAATCAACATCGCCAATTTGGCCGGCGTCCCTTCCATCGTCTACGGTCTCATGGCCCTGGGCGTCTTCGTTTACGGCCTGCATCTGGGCCAAAGCGTGTTGACGGCGGGGTTGACCCTGGCCCTGCTCATCCTGCCCATCGTGATCATGGCCACCCGGGAGGCGATCCGCACCATTCCGGCCTCCATTCGGGAAGCCGCCTTCGCCGTGGGCGCGACCAAATGGCAGATGGTCCGCCACCACATCCTGCCCTACTCCGCCGGCGGCATCTTGACGGGCGTGATCATCGGCCTTTCCCGGGCGATCGGCGAAAGCGCGCCTCTCATCACGGTGGGCGCCCTGACCTTCATCGCTTTTCTCCCACCGTCCCCCGTGGTGGGAAAATTTCCCTTTTTGTCCTTGGAGTGGCTCACCACGCCCTACACCGTCCTGCCTATCCAGCTTTTCAACTGGGTGTCGAG
>DAOQNO010000043.1:0-8066 GCA_035332125.1 Elusimicrobiota bacterium
CCAAATGCGGCAATCGGACGTACCGGCGACTGCCGTGGAATTCCATGTCGGCGGCGTGAAGCGCGCCGCCCGGACGCCAGCGAACCCCTTGAAGCCGCACCCCGCCCTCGAACCGGGGTTCGTTCAGTGGACCGGTCAGCGCCCCGTCGGCCGACAACGCCCCCGCGACGTCGGGAAAATGTTTGAGTACGGGGGGCACGTCCCGGAGCGGAAACCCCTCGAGACGCGCCCGCAGATCCCAGACCGCCGGACGGCCGGTCAACCGCCCACTTCCTTCGAAGGAAAAACCCTCGGGCGCCGCGTACGCCAGTCGGTCGATGCGCCACCCTTCCGTGGACACGTCGACCGCGGCCACGAAACGCCCGCCGTCCCCCGTCGCCCGAAATCCATCTTCCCGCAGGGCCAGATGGCCGGAAACGGTTTCGGCCCGGTGGTGGGCCCCCCAGCGAAAGTTCTCAACGCCCCAGGCCCCGTCCCCCCGCACCGGCCACCCGCCGACCTCCTCCGCGGGGCGCCGGGCAAAAACAAATTGTCCGCCGACCCGACCACCGACTTCGGGCCACCCGTTCTCCCGAGCCCAAACACCCAAATCCAGATTTTCGGCCACGGCGGTCCACGACGAAGGGGACACCCCCGTGGATTCCGACACGCTTTGAACGGCGATCGTTCCGCCGCAGGCCGCCGCGCGCGCTTCCCACCGACCGTCCGCCCAGCGGGCCTCGACGCGACCCCGTGGGAGCGAAACGCCGGCCAATTGTCCCCGGTCCAGCGCCAGGACCGCCCGAAGGGCGGGGCGGTTCCAGGGGCCCGTCCAACGCCCGGACACCTCCACGCGCCCCGCCAAGGGCAAATTGCGCCACATCCCCCCGACCCCGGTCCGAAGGTCGGCCAATTCCACCCCCCGGCCTTCGAAAGCGACGTCCACTTGACGACGATCGCGTTCCAACGGACGTAGGACGGTCCCGGTCAGGGTCAGAGCCCGCCAAAATTCCAGCCGTTCCAGCGTCAGCCGCCCCGGATCCATCCGCGCGCTCAAACCGACGGGGATCCCGGGCGTTCCCGCCGAATCGGTCCCGCCGGGGATACGCGGCCACCAACGAACGTCGCGGCCGAACGCCTCGACGCTCCAATCCGCGAGCGACACGCCCCCCCCGGCCCGCCCTTCAAATCGCCCGTTGACCGCCAACCGTCCGGTCCCCGCCCATCGACCGGCGGCGGGCGGAAGGGCCCGGGCCCAGTAGTCCGCCGGGAAATTGTCGAGAACGAGGCGTCCCGATCCCGTCGAACGTCCCTCCCCCGCGTTTTTAAGCGCGCCAGAGACGGACCAGGGCCCCGGATCGCCCCCGCCCCGAAGGTTCCAAGCGATCCCGTCGGTCCCGAGATCCACCCCGCCGGACACGTCGGCGAAGCGGATCGGCGTTTCGCTCCCGCGTTCCCAAAGGAACGCGCCGTGAACCCAACGGAAGGAATGACGCGGAAGGCGGGACCACAAATCGGCGGGCCAGGTCGGTGTTTCCCCGCCCGACCGCCACCGGGCCACGGGGACCTCCACGTCCGACCGTCCGAGGGAAAAAATCATCCAGGACCAGGGCGTTTCATCGGCAATGGCGGTGTGGAACGTCCAACGGCGGCAGGCGAACAGGGGGGCGGCGGGGTCGCCGACGCGGAGGTTTTCGACGGAGAAGTGAAGGAAGAGGGGCGAAAGACGGACGGCGTCGGACCGGACGGGTTGGCCCAGCACCCGGGCGAGGGTGGATTCCAGTTTGGATTGGAGACGTCGTTCAACGCGAGGGACGCCCATCCCCCACCAGAGGGCGAAGAGGGAAAGGCCGAGGAGGGCGACAAGCGCGCCCCGATTTCGCCATCGCATGAATAAACCCCGTGGGAAGAGGCGGACGCCCGGGGCGGCGATTCCGGCCCGGCCGGTCGCCGCTTATCCGCCGCTTTTGACGGCTTTTTGGGGGGGCGTGGTGGAGAAGGAGAGCTTTTGGCCTTGGGAATCCAAATCCACGAAAACCGACGTCCCCGCGGCGATTTTCCGCGACAGGATGTCCTCGGCCAGGGGATCCTCGAGAAGGCGCTGAATGGACCGCTGCAACGGCCGGGCCCCGTAGTTGGGGTCGAACCCTTTGTCGACAAGGAAAGCCCGCGCTTCTTCCGTGAGATCCACGGTGAACCCCTGAAGGGCGAGTTTCTTGGACACGCGCGCCAGCATAAGGTCCAGAATTTTGCGGCTGTCCTCCCGGGTCAGCGGATGGAAAACAATGATGTCGTCCAACCGGTTCAAGAATTCCGGATTGAACGCCTTTTTGACTTCCTCCATGACCGTGTCTTTCATGGCGGCGTAATCCTTGGCGGCGTCCTCCTGAACAAGGAACCCCAGGGATTTCCCCTTGGAAATCAACCGCGCTCCCACGTTGGAGGTCATGATGATGACGGTGTTTTTGAAACTCACCCGGTGGCCCAGGTTGTCGGACAGGGCGCCGTCGTCCATCATTTGAAGCAGAATGTTGAAGGTGTCCGGGTGCGCTTTTTCGATTTCGTCCAAGAGCACGACCGAATAGGGTTTCCGGCGGACGGCTTCCGTCAGTTGGCCGCCCTCCTCGTAGCCCACGTAGCCCGGGGGCGCGCCGATGAGGCGCGACACCGCGAATTTTTCCATGTATTCCGACATGTCGATGCGGATCAGGGCTTCTTCGTTGCCGAAAAGAAACTCCGCCAGGGCCCGGGCCAATTCGGTTTTTCCGACGCCGGTGGGGCCCAGGAAAATAAAGCTGCCGATGGGTTTTTTCGGGTCCTTCAAGCCGGTGCGGCTCCGCCGGATGGCCTGGCTGATGGACACGATGGCTTCCTGTTGGCCGATCAGGCGCTTGTGCAGCTCGGCCTCCATGTGGATCAGCTTTTCCTGCTCCGTCTCCGTCAATTTGGTGGTGGGAATACCGGTCCATTTCGAAACGACGGCGGCGATGTCCTCGCCGGCGACCACGGGCACCGTGGCGTCCCGTTTTTCGCGCCAGCTCTTCCGGGCCTCTTCCATTTGGCGGCGCATTTCCTTTTCCTTGTCGCGCAGCTTGGCGGCCTTTTCGTATTCCTGGGCGGCGATGGCGGCTTCCTTGTCCTTGGTGACTTTGTCGATTTCCCCTTCGCGGTCCTTCAACTCCTGGGGGCGCTGGGTCACTTGCAGACGGGAGCGGCTGCCGGCTTCGTCGATCAAATCGATCGCTTTGTCCGGCAGGAACCGGTCGGTGATGTAGCGGTCGGACAACTCGGCGGCCGCGGCGAGGGCCGAGTCCTCGAATTTCACCTTGTGGTGGGTTTCGTAACGGTCCTTGAGACCCTTCAAAATCTTGACGGTGTCCTCAACGGAAGGCGGGTCGACGACGATGGGCTGGAAGCGCCGCTCGAGCGCCGCGTCGTGCTCGATGTATTTCCGGTATTCGTCCAGGGTCGTGGCGCCGATGCACTGGAGTTCGCCACGGGCCAGGGACGGTTTGAGCATGTTGGAGGCGTCGATGGCCCCTTCGGCGGCGCCGGCGCCGATCACCGTGTGAAGCTCGTCGATGAAAAGAATGATGTGGTTTTTCGCCCGGCGAATTTCTTCCATGATGTTTTTGAGCCGTTGCTCGAATTCGCCGCGGTATTTGGTGCCGGCCACGACCGCCGCCAAATCCAAGGTCATGACCCGCTTGCCCTGAAGGAGCTCGGGGGCTTCGTCGGAGGAAAGGCGCTGGGCCAGTCCTTCCACGATGGCGGTCTTGCCGACCCCGGGGTCCCCGATCAACACCGGGTTGTTTTTCGTCCGCCGGAGCAAAATTTGGATGACGCGCTCAATTTCGGTTTCCCGGCCGATGACGGGATCCAGCTTGCCGTCCTTGGCCATTTGGGTGAGGTCCCGGCCGAATTCGTCCAAGGTCGGGGTTTTGGATTTCGTGCGGGCGGGGGTCTGATGGTGCGCCGGGGGCTGGGCGCCGCCCGGGGCGCCCTGAGCGCCGGATTGTCCTTCGCCCAGCAGGGAAATCACTTCCTCGCGGACGACGTCCAAACGGACGCCGATGTTTTCCAGAACCCGGGCCGCCACGCCCTCCTCTTCCCGAATGAGCCCCAGGAGGAGGTGTTCGGTGCCCACGTAATTGTGGCCCATGTTCTGGGCTTCCTCGACGGCCAGTTCCAAAACTTTTTTGGCCCGGGGCGTGAAGGGGATTTCGCCCAACAACATCACGTTGTCGCCCGTGCCCACGATCTTCTCGATTTCCGCCCGAACGCGCCGCAAATCGACGCCCAAATTGGCCATCACCTGGGCCGCCACCCCTTCGCCCAGGGCGATCAAACCCAACAACAAATGTTCCGTCCCCACGTAATCGTGGTTCAGGCGTTTGGCCTCTTCCTGGGCGATCAGAATGACTCGTTGCGCGCGTTCGGTGAATCGGTTGGACATCTCGACCTCCGCGATCGACGGCTGTTTCGACTTCGCTGAATTCTAGACCCTTTTCCGGGGGCTGTCAATTTCTACTTCGGCCGGAACCCGCTTTTTCTTGAACGACTTCCGGGACCGAAAGTTCCCGACGGAATTTAAATCGGGGTTCCCTCGCGGCCCGCCAACTCCCGAAAGGCTTGGATCAATTTCTGCGTTTTGGGCCCGGGCCGACCGGCACCGATGGTGCGGGCGTCGATGCGGACCACGGGGATCACTTCCGCCGCCGTGCCCGTCAAGAAAACTTCGTCGGCCGTGAACAGGTCGAAGGGCGTGAAGAGCATTTCCTCGGGCACCAACCCGGCCCCGGACGCCAGGCCCCAAACCACGGCCCGGGTGATGCCTTCCAGCGCCCCGGCCACCGTGGGGGGAGTCACCAGACGGTTCCCTTTGATGAAAAAGATGTTGTCGCCCGTGCATTCGGCCACGTAGCCCTCCAGGGAGAGCATGATGGCTTCCCGGGCGCCGGACAAACCCGCTTCGATTTTCGCCAGGATGTTGTTCAAATAGTTCAGCGATTTGATGTTCGGGTTAAGCGCTTGGCTGGAATTGCGCCGGGTCGAAACCGTGTTGACCTCCAACCCCTCGGTGTAGCATTCCGGCGGGTAAAGGGCGATGCGGTCCGCGATGATGAACACGGTGGCTTTGGGGCATTTTTTCGGGTCCAGCCCGAGATCGCCCACGCCCCGGGTCACGACAAGCCGGATGTAGGCGTCCTTCAGTTTGTTGGCGCGCAGAGTGTCCAACACGGCCTTTTCCATGTCCGCGAGGGGCATTCCGATGTCCAGCACGATGGCCCGGGCGGAACGGTACAGTCGTTCCAAATGTTCCTGAAGCCGGAAAACCCGGCCGTTGTAGGCCCGGATGCCTTCGAAAACCCCGTCGCCGTAGAGAAGGCCGTGGTCGAACACCGACACAACGGCCTGTTCCTTGGGCACGAGGCGCCCGTTCAGAAAAATCTGGAGGGAGGATCCCCCGGGGAGAGCGGCGGCGGTCGTTGCGGGTTGGGTTGGAACGGTCACGTTTTCTCCTTCACCGGGCGCGGCCCGGAACCGGTTCGGCCAAGCGGCCGTCCACGAGCCCCAGCCGCCGGTCCATGTGCGCGGCCAGCGTTTCGTCGTGCGTCACCAAAATCAGCGTGGCGCCCCGGGCGCGCGCTTCGTCGTTCATCAGGGCTTCCACCTCGCGGCCGATCCCGCGGTCCAAATTGCCGGTCGGTTCGTCGGCCAACAACAGGGCCGGTTCGCCCACCAGGGCCCGGGCCAGGGCGGCGCGTTGGC
This sequence comes from Elusimicrobiota bacterium, assembly GCA_035332125.1. Lineage (GTDB taxonomy): Bacteria > Elusimicrobiota > Elusimicrobia > FEN-1173 > FEN-1173 > JADKIY01. The sequence continues at coordinate 5,752 of DAOQNO010000043.1, forward strand.
GTTCGCCCCCCGACGCGTCCGCCGGACGATGTTCCAGCCGGTGCCCGAGGCCCAACCGGACCAACAGGTCCCGGGAACGCGCGGCCGCCTCGTCGGGCGACCGCCGTCGGATGAGAAGGGGAATCATAACATTTTCGAGGAGGGACAAATCCGGGAGCAGGTGGTGGAATTGAAACAGAAAACCGATCTTTTCGTTCCGCCAGCGGGCCCGCTCCGCCATGGACAAGCCGGCCGCGTCCCGGCCAAAGAGCGTTAAGGCGCCGGTCGAGGGCGGCGTCATGAGTCCCAGCACGTGCAACAGCGTGGATTTCCCGGCCCCCGACGGCCCCCACACGCAGACCCGCTCGCCCGGTTGGACGTCGAAGGACAGGTCCGTCAGGACATCGACCGTCCCGAAACGCTTGCCCAGCCCCCGGACCGAGACCGCCGGCGCGGCGCTCATTGGCGGACGGCCTCCAAGGTGTCCATTCGGGCGGCCGCCCGGGAGGGGTAGAGGGTGGCAATCAACACGATGAGCAGGGCGCTGACGATCACCAACAACACATCGGACGGGACCACACGGACGGGCAACCGTTCCACGTAATAGACGTCGGCCGGAAGTTTGACGAACTCGTATTTCTTGAGAAGCCCCGAAATGGCGAGCCCCAGGACCGTCCCCGCCGCCGTGCCAAAAGCCCCCATCAGGAGCCCTTTGAGGAGGAAAATGCGCTGGATCATCCCCGGCGTCGCTCCCATGGCCCCCAAAATACCGATTTCCCGGGTGCGCTGGGCCGTGACCAGCAGGAGGTTCGACAATATGGTGAAGGCCGCCACGAGGGTGATCAAGGCCAGGATGAGGAACATGACGATTTTTTCCAGGCGGAGGGCCGCGAAAAGCGGCCGGTTGAGGGCCAGCCAGGAGCGCACAAACCCCAGGGAGGAAAATTTCGCCTGGAGTTTCATGGCGGGACCGGTGAATTCGTCGGCGCCCTCCAGCCGGACGCCCAAGCCGGTCAAGCGTCCGGAAAGGCCGAAGAGGTTTTGGGCCGACCCCAACCCCATGACAAGAAGCGAGGAATCGTAATCGTAGAGCCCGGTCTCGAGGATTCCGGCGACGGTGAAAGCCGACAGATCGGGCAGGGCGCCCAAGCCCGCGTCGCCCCCGTTGGAGACGGCCAGAACGATCCGGTCGCCCAGCCCCGTTTCCAGCCGGGCGGCCAGTTCCTTCCCCAGGAACACCGGGGGGGCCAGGCCTTTGGCCGGTGGGCGGCCCAATTCGGCCCAATTCCCGACGATCATCCGGTGGTCCAGGCCGGTGACGCCGGCCTCCCGGGCGGGGTCGACGCCTTTGACCACGACGCCCTGGGCGCCCTGGGCGCTGCGTACCAGGGCCTGGCCCAGAACGAAGGGCGACCAGGCGACGACTTCTTTCACGGAGGAAAATCGCTCTTTGTAATCGGCCTCGGGCAGGGTGCCGTTTCCCGGCGGCTGAATCAGCAAGTGGGGTTGGGCCCCCAGGATCTTGGCCCGAATGTCCTCCCGAAACCCCGTCATGACGGCCAAGGTCGCTATCAAAGCGGCCACGCCGACGGTCACGCCCGCGATGGCGATGGCGGAGGTCAGTCCGCCCCCCATCGTCCGGCGAGACCCCCGCAGGTAACGGAAAGCCAGGAAAAGCTCCAGGGATTTCATCGGAGGCCGCCCCGCGCCGATCCGTCGGTAAAGGGGCGACGCCTCATGGGGCGAAAATCAGGAAGGACGGAGAAGCGGGAAGAGAATGACTTCCCGGATGGAATCGGTTTCGGTCAAAATCATGGTGAGCCGGTCCACGCCGATGCCGAGGCCCCCCGCGGGCGGCATGCCGTGCTCGAGGGCGATCAGAAACTCCTCGTCGGCGGGCATGGCCTCGTCGTTGCCGGCCTTGCGCTGGCGGGCCTGTTCCTCGAAGTGCTTTCGTTGGACGTCCGGGTCGTTTTGCTCGGAATAGGCGTTGGCCACTTCCTCTCCGCAAATAAAAAGCTCGAAGCGTTCGGCGATCTCCGGGGTGACGGGGCTTTGCTTGGCCAGGGGCGAAAACACGGCGGGATACCCGTAAACGAAACTCGCCGGCGGCACCTTCGGCAAAATCCGTTCGTCGAGAATGGCCTCGAAGCATTTCGCGTCCGGGGCGCCGTCCACGTCCAAACCGACCTTCGCGGCGGCGGCTTTCCAGTTCCCTTCCCGGCAGATCGCCCGGTAGTCCAGCCCCAATTTCTTAAATTCCTCTTCGACGGATACCCGGGCGAAGGGGTCCGCCAGGGCCACGGTCTTGCCGCGGTAGGTGAAGGAGAGCCGGG
>DAOQNO010000044.1:0-8044 GCA_035332125.1 Elusimicrobiota bacterium
CCCCCCCGCTTTGCAACATGCTCGCCGATGAACTGCTCATGTCGCGCTACCGCGTGAAGCTCAACGCGCTCATCGAACTGGCGGAAAAAGAGGTGTTGCGCACCCGGCAGTTGCCCGCCGCCTATCAGGAAACCGCGAACATGTATCTCTCCCGGTTTCGCCGCGTGCGCGAGATCGTGGACGCCTCCGGCGGCCGGTTGCTCCAACGGTTCCGGGCCCTTCAAGATCACGGCCTTCTGGAAATCATCACCTGCGGCGCCACCCACGGCTATTTGCCGCTCATGATCCACGAAGAATCCCGCCGGGCCCAGATCCGCGTGGCCGTGCGGGATTACCAACGCCACTTCGGCCGACCGCCCCGGGGCATTTGGTTGCCCGAGTGCGCCTACGCCCCGGGCGTCGACACCCTGCTCAAAGAAGAAGGCATCACCTTTTCGTTTTTGGATTCCCACGGGCTCCTGTTCGGAAAACCCCGACCCCGCCACGGGGTGTTCGCGCCGATTTTCGCGCCGGGCGGGGTGGCTTTTTTCGGCCGGGACATGGAAACCGCCCAGCAGGTTTGGTCCGCCGAGCAGGGTTACCCCGGCGACCTTTCCTACCGGGAGTTTTACCGGGACGTGGGGTACGATCTCGATTACAACTACATCCGCCCTTACCTGCACGAAGACGGAGTTCGGCGCAACATCGGCATCAAATACCACCGCGTCACCGGACGGGTGGCCCTGGCCGACAAGGAACCTTACCAGCCGGCCCGGGCCCGGGAAACCGCCGCCGCCCACGCGGGGAACTTCCTTTTCAACCGCGAACGTCAAATTGAATATTTAAAAGGCGTGATGAACCGCCCGCCCGTGGTGACCTCCATTTACGACGCGGAACTCTTCGGCCACTGGTGGTTCGAGGGGCCGGACTTTTTGGAATGCCTGCTTCGAAAAATCCATTTCGACCAGAACCTGTTCAAGACCACCAACGGCGTGGAATATCTGGCCCAGGTGCCGGAACAGCAGATCGTCGAACCCGAACCCTCCAGCTGGGGCGACAAGGGCTACCACGAAGTCTGGCTGAACGCCTCCAACGACTGGATCTACCCCCACCTGCACATCGCCGCGGAACGGATGATCCGCCTGGCCAACATCCACCCCCAAGCCGACGGCCTTCTCCGCCGTTACTTGAACCAGGCGGCCCGGGAACTCCTGTTGGCCCAATCCTCGGATTGGGCGTTTCTGATGACCGTGGGGACGGCGCGCCAATATTCCGAAAAACGGACCCGGGACCACATCGGACGTTTCCTGGATTTGTTCCACCGGATCAACGAAAACCGGATGGAGGAAGGCCCCCTCGCCCCCATCGAAGGGGCCGATAACATTTTCCCGGACATCGATTACCGGGCCTACCAAAGCGCTCCCCAGCGGGAAACCGCCGGGATTCGTTAACCCCTCTTTTCTCCCGCCTCCCAAGCTCCCGCCAGGGCCTCGACCACGGCTTTTTGACCCAACGTGAGGGCCGCCCCCGATCGCCACAGGGCGCCGACTTGCCGATGGGGCTCCGGACGCTCGAAGGGGATGAACCGGAGCGGAAGCCCGCCCGTTTCCGCCGCCACGCGGGGCACCAACGTCACGCCCTCCCCCGCCGCCGCCAACCGCATGACCGACGCCAGACTGCTGCCCTCGAAAATGACCCGGGGATCGGTGGCCGCCATTTTGCAAAAGGCCAGGCTCTGCTGGCGAAAGCAGTGCCCCTCCTGGAGGACCAACATCCGTTCCCGCGCCAGGTCCCGGACGGACACGGTTTTTTTCCGGGCCAGCGGGTGGTTTCGGTCGACGGCCAGGCAAAAGGGCTCCTCGCCGAAGGACCGGGCGGCGAACCCCCGTTCGCCGGCGGGCAGGGCCAGGAGCCCCACGTCCAACCGGCCGTCCTTTAATTGGGCGAGAAGAAGGGACGTCGTGACTTCGTGAATCTCGACCGTGAGTCGCGGGGCTTTTTTCCGAAGAAGCGGAAGCGCCCGGGGCCACAGGTAAGGGCCCAGGGTCGGGATCGCGCCCAACCGGACCACCCCGGTGGGCTCCCCCGCGTCCGCCTTGATTTCCTCGGCGGCGCTCTCGAGGACGGACAGCGCGGGAAGAACCCGCTGGAGGAACTTTTCCCCCGCCGGCGTCGTCCGCACCCCCCGCGGCGAGCGGTCGAACAGGGGGGCCCCCAGTTCGCGCTCCAGTTTTTTCAGCCCCTGGCTCAACGTGGGTTGGCTGACGTGCACGCGGTCCGCCGCCCGGACAAAGTGCCGCTCCCGATACACCGCCGCGGCGTAACGCAATTCCTGCATTTCCATTATTGAATACTCCTATATGATAGATTCAATCAATCCATTTGATCTATTGTAGGACACGGCGTAGAATGAGGTCAAGAAATTCCAGGAGGAATCCCATGACCAACGCCGCCCCGTCCAAATCCGCCGCTCCGTCCGTCGTGGCAGAGGCCCTCGCCCGGGTCCTCGCCGACAGTTACCGGCTCTACGTGAAAACCCAGAACTTCCATTGGAACGTGGTGGGCCCCCATTTCGCGCCCCTGCACGCCCAATTCCAATCCCAGTACGAAGAGCTCGCCCCCGCCATCGACGAAGTGGCGGAACGGCTTCGGGCCCTGGGGCAGCGGGCGCCGGGATCGATGAAGGAATTTTTGGCCCTCGGCACCCTGCCCGAAGCCCAGAACGAGGAATTGGCCGACGACATGGTCCGGTCCCTGGAAAAGGGTCACCGGGCCCTCGCCCAGGGGGCGAAAGCCGCCCTGGACGCCGCCCAGCGCGCCGGGGACGACGTCACCGTCGACCTCATGGTGGAGCGCATCGCCGCCCACGACAAGGCGGCCTGGATGTTGGCAAGTTTTTTGGTTCATTGATCCGTTGATTCCAGGAGGCCTTATGAGCGACACCGTCAAAATCGGTCAGGTTGTCCCTGACTTTCAAATGGACGTCTACGATCCCCGGTCGGGGGAATTCGGCACTTTTTCCCTGGCCGACGCCCGCAAAAAGGGCCAGTGGACCGTTCTCGTGTTTTACCCCGCCGACTACACCTTCGTGTGTCCGACGGAACTGGCCGACGTGGCCCGACAGCAGGACGAACTGGCCAAGGCCGGCGCCCAGGTTCTGGGCGTCAGCCGGGACACCAAGTTCGTCCACCTCGCCTGGCGGCGGGAGGAAAAATTGCTGAAAGACGTCCGTTACCCCTTGGCCGCGGACCCCACCGGCGCGGTAAGCCGCCTCTTCGGCGTTTTGGACGAAGCCAGCGGTTTGGCCTTCCGCGGCACCTTCATCATCGCGCCGGACGGCAAGCTGACCGGGTCCGAAGTCAACTTCTTCAACGTCGGCCGAAGCGCGGAGGAACTCCTGCGCAAAGTGAAGGCCAACGTTTACCTGGCGAAACATCCCCAGGAAGCCTGCCCGGCCAATTGGTCGGAAGGGGCCAAAACCCTGAAACCCGGCGCGAATCTCGTGGGCCGGGTGGCCGAAGCCCTCGCCTAAGGCGGGGCCCCGCCCGGGTTCGCCGCCCCGGCCCCCCGCGGGCCGGGGCGCGCGGACGTGGGGCTTCCCTTCCCCCCCGAAGTTCGCTAAAATTCCGTCGGTGTCTTTCGGCCGAGGAGCCCCCATGCGACGTTCTCTTTTTCCTCTCGTTTTAATCCTTGTCGGTTCTCCCCTGTTCGCCCAGGACATTCGGGAGCGGTGGGGCGTGGGCGGGGCCGTCGGCTACGGCGATTATCTTTCCCCTGGATCGGCCAAGAAGGGCACCAACGCCGACTTGTACCTGTCCGGCTGGGTCCGGGAGGGCGTCGGGTCCAACACGGAGCTTATCGCGGCCCTGGACGGCCTGTCGGCCGCCGGGAGTTCCGTCCGGTCGGGCCTTCGCGCCCGGGCCCTCACGCTGGGCCTCCTTCAACCCCTGATTCGACCCGACGATTGGGTTCCCTACGTGGTGCTGGCCGGCGGGGCGGCCTTTGTTCACGCCCCCGGGGCGGTCCGGCCGGACGTCGTCCAGCCCGTGGGCAAATTCGGCCTCGGCTTGGAACGCTACGTCGGCGCCAAGTCCACCCTGGGCTTGCAGATCAATTACCATTACCTTCTGTCGAACGGCCGCTACGCCCCGGAATCCAGCGCCGCCTCGGTGGCCCTCACCTACACCTCCTTTTTCTACTGCGGGCTGGGCGCCCAGCGGGTGTTGCCCACCCCCGCGGCCGTGCCACCCCCCAACGCGACGCCGGTCTATTCCCACCCCACGGCCGTCATCGCCCAGGACACCGACGGCGACGGCGTGCCGGATCTTCGGGACAACTGCCCGGACACCCCGGAAGGGCAAACCGTCGACGCCTTTGGCTGTCCCAAGGACTCGGACGGGGACGGCGTTTTGGACGATTTGGACGCCTGCCCCAACACCCCGGCGGGCGCCCTGGTGAACAGCGCCGGTTGCCCGGCGGAGACCGTGAGCGTGACGCTGGACATTAAATTCGACGCCGGGCAATCCGTCGTCAGACCGGAATTCGACGCCCAGATCGGCAAAGTGGCCGATTTCATGGCGCGGTTCCCCAACACCACCGTGCTCATCGAAGGCCACACGGACAACGCCGGCAACCCGGCGACCAGCCTGCCGCTTTCCCAGCGGCGGGCCGACGCCGTGCGCCAAACCCTCGTGGCGAAATTCCACGTGGCCCCGGGGCGCGTGACGGCCAAAGGCTACGGGGACACCCGCCCCATCGCCAACAACAAAACCCCCGAGGGCCGCGCGGCCAATCGACGCGTCGTGGCGACCCTCTCGGCGACCAAAAAATAATCGACCCGGTTGGACCGACGTCCCCGGCGCCCCTTCCGGGCGGGGACACCGTTTTTAAAAAATCCGTTGGAGGAAAATATGTCTCTCGTTAAAGAATTCAAGGAATTCGCCATGCGCGGCAACGTCGTGGACATGGCGGTCGGCGTCGTGATCGGCGGCGCTTTCGGCAAAGTGGTGTCGTCCTTTTTAAACGACGTGGTGATGCCGCCCCTGGGCATGCTCACGGGCGGCGTGGATTTCACGGACAAAGCCGTGACCCTCAAGCCCGCCGCCGAGGGGGCCAAGGCCGTGACGCTCAACTACGGGTCGTTCATCACCACCTGCGTGGATTTCGTCATCGTCGCCTTCGCGATTTTCGTCGTCGTCAAGATCATGAACAGCCTGAAGAAGAAAGAACCCGTCGCCGCCCCCGCGCCGACGGAAAAGGCCTGTCCCCAATGCCTGTTGACGATTCCGATCGCCGCGAAGAAATGCGGCCACTGCACGAGCGTCATCGCTTAAGCTTTCCCCGACCCCCAAGGAGCCCTTCATGAAACGATCCATCGCCCTGTTCGCCTTGATGTCCCTCTTCGCCCTGTCCGGCCTTCGCGCCGAAGACGCCACCGGCCGCCTCGGTCTGGGCGGCGCCTTCGGTTTGGACGACGCCTACGCCCGCAAAGTCCTGCGCCGCGGGACCGACGCCGACGTGTTCGGTTCGGCCTGGCTCCGCTTCGGGTTTTCCCAAAAGAACGAGCTCGCGCTCGCCTACGACAACCTCCAATTGAAACCCAAGGGCGCCGCGGCCGCCGGGCGGTCCATCGTCCAACCCGTGACCCTGAACCTCTGGCATTCCGTGTCCCCCGATCGCCGCCTCACCCCCTTCTGGGTGGTGGGCGCCGGCGTCGCGGACTTGCGCCGGATGGACGTCTCCCGCCGCACCGGACTGGCCCTCCAGGCCGGCGGCGGGTTGGAATATTTCGTTTGCCGCGGTTTCAGCCTCGGCGCCTTGGTCCGGGCCCACTACGTGGCCAACCGCCATTCCAACGGCACCACGGAGGGAACGCTCCTTTCGGCCGGCCTGATGGCGAACCTCTTTTGGCCCGCCGGTCCCGCCAAAGCCGCGGAGGCGGCGCCGGTGGTTCGATCCGCGCCGGTTGAAAAACCCCTGGCCGCGGCGCCCGCCCCGGACGCGGACGGCGACGGCGTGGCCGACGCCCTGGACCAATGCCCCGGCACCGGCCGGGGCGTCGCGGTGAACGCCAGCGGCTGCCCCCGGGATTCGGACAACGACGGCGTGATCGACAACGACGACAAGTGCCCCGACACGCCGGCCGGCCAGTTGGTGAACGCCGACGGCTGCCCCGCGGAAACCGTTAGCGTCAACCTCGACATCAAATTCGATCCCGGCCAGTCGGTCGTGAAACCCGAATTCGACGCCGCCATCAAGAAAGTGGCGGACTTCCTGGCCCGGTTCCCCGGCACCACCGTGGTCATCGAAGGCCACACCGATAACGCCGGAAACCCCGCCACCAGCCAGCCCCTGTCCCAACGCCGGGCCGACGCCGTTCGTAAAGTCCTGGTGGAGAAATTCGCCGTGGACGGCGGCCGGGTCGCCGCGAAGGGCTTCGGGGACGCGAAACCGGTCGCCGACAACGCCACCGCCGCGGGCCGCGCCCAGAATCGCCGGGTCGTCGCCACGGTCTCGGCCGTGAAGAAATAAGGGAGGATTTCCATGCGCAAAACCACAACGATCGCCTTCGCGCTTCTGTCCTCGACGGCTCTTTGGGCCGACGACGCCAAACCCTGGAAAGACCAGGCCCAACTCAGCTACTTGAGCGCCAACGGCAACACCAAATCGACCACGATCGGCGCCTCGAATCTGTTCAGTTGGACCGGCGGGCATTTCCTGTTCGAACTTCCGGCCGGCGCCCTGAACACGAAAAGCAAGGGCGAACGGACCGCCGAGCAATACTACGCGGGCGAAAAACTGCAGTACAAGATCACCGACCGTAATTACGCCTTCGAAAAGTTCCTGTGGGAACGAAACACTTTCGCGGGCTTCGACCACCGTTACGACGTCTCGGGCGGTCTCGGCCGGGAATGGTGGAAAACCGACCAGGACAACTTTCTGACGGAACTCGGCGGCGGATACATCAACGAACAACGGGTGAAAACCGCGGGCCGCACCAAATTCGGTTCGGGTCGGGGATACGCCAAATACGCCCGGAAGTTGTCGGCCACGGCGGATTTCAGCCAGGACGCCGAGTACCTCCACAACTTCAAGGAAAGCCGGGATTACCGGGTCAACACCGAAACGGCGTTGATCACGTCGATATCGACGAATCTGTCGCTGAAGGTTTCCTACGGCTGGAAGTTCCGCAATCTGCCCCCGCCGACCTTCGCCAAAAGCGATTCGTTAACGGCCGTTTCTCTGATCATCAACTATTAAGCCGCTTCAAAAGGCCCGTCCCGGCCTTTGTGCCGGGGCGGGCCTTTTTTTTGGCGGGAACCATTTGGTCCGCTTCGCGTTCTTGTAGACACACGCACAGGAGGATTTCATGTCCAAGCTTTTCTCAACATTTAATCTGGGACCCATGTCCCTGCCCAACCGCCTGGTGATGGCGCCCATGACCCGTTGCCGGGCCGGAGAGGGAAACGTCCCGACGGACCTTATGGCGGAGTACTACGCCCAACGGGCCTCGGCCGGCCTCCTTATCACGGAAGCGTCCCAGGTCTGCCCCGAAGGGATCGGCTACGCCAACACCCCGGGCATTCACAGCGAGGCCCAAGTCGCCGGATGGACCAAAGTCACCACCGCGGTCCATCGGGCGGGGGGACGGATCGTGATTCAACTCTGGCACGTGGGGCGAATTTCCCACCCCCTTTTCCAACCGAAAGGCGCCCTTCCCGTGGCGCCGTCGGCCATCGCCCCCAAGGGCACCGTGTATACGCCCCAGGGGCCCAAACCCTACGAGATCCCCCGGGCCCTTGCTCTGGAAGAACTGCCGGGAATTGTCAACGCCTATCGTCAAGCGACCCTGAACGCCAAAAAGTCGGGGTTCGACGGCGTGGAAATCCACGGCGCCAACGGATATTTGCTGGACCAATTCCTCCGGGATGGCAGCAACAAGCGGACGGATCGTTACGGGGGATCGGTGGAAAACCGGGCCCGTTTGCTTTTGGAAGTCACCGACGCGGCCATTCAGGCCTGGGACAAGGACCACGTGGGGGTCCGGCTTTCCCCCGGCGGCACC
>DAOQNO010000045.1:0-7996 GCA_035332125.1 Elusimicrobiota bacterium
ACCCCGACTCCCCCGCCAACCCGAGGGATTCCCCCGGCGCCAGGTCGATCGAAACGCCCCGCACCGCGGCCACGTTCCCCCGACGGTATTCCACCCGCAGGTCCCGAATTTCCAAAAGGGCCGTCATTGGCCGGACAGCCGCGGGTCCAGACGGTCCCGCAACCCCTCGCCCAACAGGTTGAAACCCAACACCGTCAGGAAAATCGCCAAGCCGGGAAAAAGCGTCAGCCACCAGGCCAGGTGGATGTAGTCCTTGCCCGCCGAAAGCATGTTGCCCCAGGAGGGCGACGGGGGCTGAACGCCCAGGCCCAGGAAGGAAAGGGCCGACTCCGTCATGACGGCCCCGCCCACGCCCAGGGTCGCGGCCACCAGCACCGGCGAAAGCACGTGGGGTAAAATATGGACGGCCAAGAGCCGCGGCGTCGACAACCCCAATCCCCGGGCGGCCCAAACGAAGTCCCGATCCCGGACGCTCAGAGTTTCCGCCCGAACCAGGCGCGCCAGGCCCATCCAGGAGGTCAGGCCGATGATGGCCATGATGTGGACGATGTTGGGCTCCAAAAAGGCGATCACCATCAAAATCAAAAAGATGCTCGGAAAACAAAGAAGCACGTCCACGAGCCGCATCAAAACCGCGTCCACCCACCCGCCGAAATAGCCCCCCGCCAATCCCACCAGGGTCCCGAGCAAAACGGACAGCCCCACGGCCAGGGCCCCGACGGTGAGAGACACGCGAGCTCCGTAAAGAATCCGGGACACCACGTCCCGCCCCAGGTCGTCGGTGCCCATCCAATGGCGGGCCGAGGGCGCCTCCAACCGGTGGGTCAAATCCTGCCGCAGGGGGTCCGCCGGCGCCGCCCAGGGCGCCAGGATCGCCGCCAGTACGAGCCCGCCCACGAGCGCCGCTCCCAGGGTTTCCATGGGGCGCCCGGCCCCCCGCCCCCTTCGTCGAAAAAAGTTCATCGGCCGAACCGGATGCGGGGGTCCACCGCCGCGTAGGTCAAATCGGCCGCGAAATTTCCCAAAAGGGTCAGAAGCGCCGCGATGGTCCCCACGGCCATGACCACCGGATAGTCCCGGGCCATGACGGCGTCGAAGCCCAGCCGTCCCATGCCGGGGTAGGCGAAAATGGTTTCAAAAATGAAACTGCCGCCGATCAAATCCGGAAGAGAAAGCCCCAAAATCGTCACCACGGGGATCAGCGCGTTTCGAAGGGCGTGCTTGAAAATCACGCGTCCCTCGGACAGCCCCTTGGCCCGGGCCGTTCGAATGTAATCCTGGCGGATCACCTCCAGGGTGCCGTTCCGGGTGAAGCGCGACAGCCCCGCCAACCCCGTGAAGGCGCTCACGAAGACCGGAAGGGCCAGGTGCCGGGCCAGGTCGAGGCCCTTGGCCCCCGCCGAAAGGTCGTCGTAGTTCAAAGACCGCAGGCCGGAAATGGGAAGCCAGCCCAGTTTCAAACCGAAGAAGATCATGAGAAGGAGCGACAGCCAGAACGTCGGCACCGAGTAGCCGATGAAAACGAAGAGCGTGGCCGATCGGTCGAAAATCGAATTTTGCCGGACCGCCGACCACACGCCCAGGGGAACCGCCACGAGGAAGATGAGCAGGAGGGACAGGACGTTCAACGCCAGGGTGGCGGGCAGGCGCGCACCGATCTTCGGCAGGACCGGCCGGTCGTCCCGGAAGGAATTTCCGAAATCCAACCGGGCCAATCGGGAGAGCCAAAGGCCGTATTGGACGGGCAGGGGCTTGTCCAGCCCGTAGAGTTTCACGAGGCGCGCCCGGGCTTCTGTGGAGGCTTTCATGTTCATGGTGGTGGCCATGTCCGTGGGGCCGCCCGGGGCCAACCGCATGACCAGGAAACTGATGAGCGTGATTCCGAGCAATAGCGGCACGGTGAGCAAGAGGCGCCACAGGAAGTAACGGCCCATCAGTTCGCCGTCCCCCGGTATTTTTGAAGGGCCCGGGGCACGAACCATTCCCGGAAATTCCAGGCGATGCCGGCCGGGGCCGTTTGAACCCCGTGGATCCGTCGATGCACCACGGGCAGGGATTCCGGATAGTACAGGAACAAATAGGGGCGGTCGTCGGCCAGCATCCGGTGGAGTCGGTGGTAAAGGTCCCGCCGGCGGTCGGGGTCGAAGGTTTGGCGGCCCTCCTCCCACAGGCGGTCCGCCGCCGGGTTCGCGTAACCCGCAAAATTGTATTTGCCGGGCCCCCGTTGGCTGGAATGCCAGATGACGTATTGATCCGGGTCCCGGGAGAGGTTCCAGGCGAGGATCAAAGCGTCGAAATTTCGCTTGTCCACGTAATTGTGGATGAAGGCCGACCATTCCAAAATCCGGATGTTCATTTTGATCCCCACCCGGGCGAAATGGGACTGAAGGATGGTCGCGGTCAGCTCGCGCATCTTGTTCCCCTGGTTGGTCAGCACGGTGAACTCGAAGGGGCGGCCGTCCTTGTCCAATATCCCGTCCCCGTTGGTGTCGGCCCAGCCGGCGGATTTAAGCAGCCCCCGGGCGGCTTCCGGATCGTAGACGTCCTCGGGCACCGACGCATCGAAGGCCCAGGAGCTGGGCGGAAAGGGCCCCGTGGCCGAGCGGCCCCGCCCGAGCAACACCCCCTGGATGATGTCCTTCCGATCCACGGCCTGGGCCAGGGCCCGGCGCACGCGTCGGTCGGCGAAGAAGGGGTGGTCCAGATTGAACGCCAGGTAGGTGTAGGAAAAGGACGGGTAGCTGAACTTGTTGTAGTGCCGGAAAAATTCCGGGTAGGCCGCGGCCTGGTCCGGCGAGAGCCCCATGAAATCGATGGATTCGTTCCGCAACTCCAAAAACTCCACGGAGCTGTCGGGGATGATCCGGTAGACGATCCGGTCCAGCCGGGGCCGCCCCTCGAAATAGTCCGCGTTGGCCCCGAGGACGATCTTTTCGTCGGGCTTCCACTCCAGGAATCGGTAGGGTCCCGTGCCCACGGGGCGTCGGTTGGCGGGGTTCGTGTTTACCGGGCCGTCTTTGAAAATATGCTCGGGGATCATCCCCATGCCCCAAGACTCCAGGGCCGGGGCGAAGGGCTTGGCGTAGGTCACCCGCACGGTCCGGTCGTCCGGCGCCTCCACGCTTTTCACGTCGGCGAAATCCGCGCCGAAGGGCGTGGCCACGTTGGAATCGATGAGCACCCGGTAGGTGAAGACCACGTCCCGGGCGGTGAAAGGAACGCCGTCGTGCCAGCGGACGCCGGGGCGGAGATGGAAAACAATTTCCAGACCGCCCCTTCGAATGTCCCAGGCGGCCGCCAAGTCCCCCACCAGGCGGAGGTCCTTGTCGTATTTGACCAGGCCGTTAAAAACGTAGCCGCAGATGTCGCCCGAAGCCGAGTCGGTGGCCAACAGAGGGTTCAGGCGGGAGGCGTCGCCGAGGCTGGACTCCACAAAGGTGTCGCCGACGTCGCCGGGGTGGAAGGTCGCGGCGCCCTCCCAAGCCGGTTCGGGAATGGGGTCGCGGCCGCAGGCCGCCAAAAGGAAAGGAAGAAGGACGAACGGCCGGAACGGCCGACCCACGAAAACTACCGCCCGCCGTTCCGGACCCGCACGGTGACCGACGGGCGGGCGAACAGGGACTGGGCTTCCCGGTGCAGATCCTCGGCGGTGACGGCGCCGATGTCGGCGGGGTATTGCACGTCGTAGGCCAGGCCCTTGCCCAGGAGCTCCCACCAGCCCAGATACCAGGCGATGCGGGAATTGGTTTGGTGGTCCATCAGATAGTGGCCTTGAATCAAATTTTTGGCGTCGTTTAATTCGTCCTCGGTGGGTTTCCGGGAAACGAAATCCGTCAGGACCGAATGAATTTTCTTTTCCGCCAGGTCCACGTTTTTGGGGTCGGTCCCGGCGTAAATGACCATCGCGCTGCCGGCCGAACGGGAGGCGTAGAAGGAGGACACTTCGTAGGCCAGCCCCGCCTGTTCCCGCACGACGGTGAAAAGGGGCGAGCTCATGCCCGCCCCCAAAAGCGCGTTGATGAGTTTTATTTTCGGGTAACGGGCGTCGGTCACGGGAGCGGCCGGAAAACCGAGCATGATGTACCCCTGCTCAAATTTCCGCTTTTCTTCCACCGCCCGGGACTGGGCCGGGTAGGTCACGGGGCCCGCCGCCGTGGGGGCCGACGCGGCGTCGGCGCGCCAGCGGGACGCCAGACCTTCCACCCACTTTTCGGTTTCCGCCGTGTCCAGGGGCCCCACGGTCACCAGCACCGCGCCCCGGGGTGACAGCCGCGCCGCGTGCCATTTCACCAAATCCTCCCGCGTGAGGGCCCGGACCGTCGCTTCGGTGCCTTCGTCGGGCCGACCGTAGGGGTGCGCGCCGAAGAGTTCCCGGCGGAACCGCTCCTCGGCCACGTTGAAAATATGTTCGTGCCGCGTTCGAATGGCGTTCAGGAGCGCCTCCCGCTCCTTTTCGATCTCCTCGACCGGCAGCGTGGGGTGGAACACGATGTCTTCGAAGAGGGCGCGGGTTTGGGGCCAGTTGTCGACGATCACCTGGCCGCCGATGGCCACGAAATCCTCCTGGGCGTCGATGCCGAAGGCCGCGCCGAGGGATTCCATCTGTTGGGCGATTTGGAGGGCGTTGCGCGTGGGCGTGCCTTTGACCCACACGGCCGAGAGGAGGCGCGTCACCCCGGCCCGGTCGGCGGGCTCCACGGCGTCGCCGCCCGGCAGGAACAGCTCGGCCGCGACGATGCGGTTGTGGGTGACGGTCCGGTGGATCCAGGTCAGGCCGTTGTCGAACCGGCGGACCCGGGGGGCCTCAACGGCGGCGGCGGGGGCGGACATAAGACAGAGCAACAGGAGAATTCGTTTCACGGGAGTTCAGCGGCCTCCTCCGGCGGGACGGGGTTTGACGACGACCCCGGAGAGGGGCCGGCCCAGGGAATATTTGGTGAGGGCGCGACCCAGGTCGGCCGCGGTCACCCGGTCCAGTTTGGCCAAATAGGTTTCCAGCACCTCGGGGGCGCCCAGGGCCGTGTAGAACCCCCACTGGGAGGCCTGGCCATGGTAGGTTTCTTGGCCGAACAACCACGAACTGCGGATCTGGGCCTTGGCGCGCTCCACTTCGTCGACGGTGAAACCGTTGAACTCCACGTCGCCCAGGAGGAAATACACGTCGTTGGGCAGGGAGTTGGTTTTTTCGGGCGGGCACTCCGCGAAAATGCCGAAAGCGCCCGATCCCGCGTGGGTGATGAAGCTGGCGCTGATGGACCAGACCTGGCGTTTTTCCTCCCGCAGTTTCTGGTACAGGCGGGAACTCTGGCCGCCGCCCAGGGCGGTCGAGAGGACGTCCATGACCACCTGGTCCGGGTCCTTCAACGTGGGTCCCACGAAGCCCAGGGCCACGTGGGCCTGCTGAGCTTTGTCGTTGTAAATTTGTTGAACCGTGGGTTCCGCCACCGGCGGTTCCAGAAGCGCCGGCTGGGGCGGGGTCGGTCCGGCCGGGAGGGCGCCGAAAATCTTTTTGATCTTCTTTTCCACGGCGGCGCGTTGAACGTCCCCCGCCACCACGACCACCACGTTGTTGGGCACGTAGAAGAGGGCGTGCTGGCGGACCATCAAGTCCCGCGTCATGGCCGTGATCGTTTCGACGCTGCCGATCACCTGTTGCCGGTAGGGCGTGCGCCGATAAAGCCCCTCCAGGAAAACGTCCCACAGGTCCGAGCGCGGGTCGTCGTTCCGGCGCTTAATCTCCTCCAGAATGACTTTGCGTTCCTTCTCAAACTCCAACGGCGGAAACGCCGGCCGCATCACGGATTCGGCCAGCACGTCGAAGGCTTTTTCCCATTGTTTGGAGGGGATGTCGATGTAGTATTGGGTGGTTTCGCCGCCGGTGGCGGCGTTGATGGATCCGCCGTTGGATTCGACGATCTTCGAGATTTCGTTGGCCGAAATCTTGTCGGTCCCCTTGAAGATCATGTGTTCCAAGAAATGGGAAACGCCCGAGGTGGGACCTTCCTCGTTCACCCCCCCGCACCGCACCCAGATCTGCAGGGAAACGACGGGGGAGGCGTGGTCCTCCAGCACCACGTAGCGGAGGCCGTTGGTCAGGCGTTTCACGGATCCGGCCTGGGCGGTCACGGCGGTCATCAGCGTTCCCACAAGTCCCAGGGCGGCGGCGCGGGCGAACGTCATCAAATGGCCGTCGTGACCAGGGTTTCCGTGGAAGCGACTCCCGGAATGGCCCGGATCTTTTCGACGACCACGTGGGTCATGGAGGGCAAATCTTCGGCTTCGACGTCGACGACCAGGTCCCACCGGCCGTACACGGCGGAGGTGTGGGCGACCCCTTTGGTTTCCTTGATCTGCTTGAGCGTCTGCTTCTCGCGTCCCGCGTTCAAACGAACCAGCACCAATCCCGTCACCATGGTTCCTCCCCTTGAAGTCCTTTAAATTCGCCGCCGGGGCGTGAGCCACCGGTCGGGCGGAAATCCGATGGGGTCCCAGAGCAGGCGACCCACCCGGGGCCGCGCGACCGCCCGGGTTAAACCGATTTTGATCCGTCCCAGGGCCAGGGTGCGCGTCGCGCGCATCGCGTCTCCCGCGGCGCGCCCCGTGTCCGCGTCAAGCCCCGAGGGCACGTCCACCGCCAACACCGGCCGGCCGTCCGCGTTCACCGCCCGGACCAAATCCGCCATCGGGGCCCGAAGAGGGCCCCGGGCGCCGACGCCCACCAGGGCGTCGATCCACAGCCGGCAACCCGTCGTGAATTTTACCAACTTTTGGGCCCCGTCGAAGACGCGCCAGGGGATTTTTAGCCGTCGAAGGGACGGCCAAAACACCCGAGCGTCGGGACCGAGTCGGGCCGGCGGCCGGGCCAACACCAGGCGCACCCTCCGTCCCGCCAGGAAAAGCCATCGGGCGGCCACCAGACCGTCGCCGCCGTTGTTCCCCGTCCCGCACAGCACGGCCACGGGGCCCCGGGTCATTCGAAGGGCTTCCGCCGCCACCGCCCGTCCGGCGTTCTCCATCAACACGGCCGTCGGCAGGCCGAAATCCCGAACCACGCGGCGGTCCAGCGCCCGCATGGCGCGGACGTCGACGGGCCGGGGACGTTTCACTTGGGCGCGGCGGCCCCCGCTTCGCGTCGGGCCTTGGCCCGGGCGCCCAGGTAAGCGTCCAACACGCCCACCGCCCACAATCCCGTGAAGAGCCACTCAAACACCGCCAGCATTTGGCCGTGTTCCACCCGGAGGCGCGTCACGAGGGCCTTGGCCTCCAACACCGAGATCAACCCGCCCCCCGGCGGCATCATATCGGCCATCGCCAGGGTCAAGGCCACGAACAAGGCGAAGGCCAGCCCCAGGGTGGCCCCGATGAAAACCATTCCTTTTTTCTTTTCCCCGTTGTAAATCTGGCCGGACCCGGGAAGAACGAAGGCGGACAACAGCATGGCGACGACGGTGGGCATCATGTCTTTTTCCCTCTTTTCTTGGACGTGGGCGCGGCCCGGGGCCGGGACGACGTCCGACGTTTTTTCTCCGCCGGAGCCAGAACCCAGAAGGGGTCCGGCGCCGAACGGCCTTCGATCAACGCCAACGCGACGTCGATGGCCGGCAACACGCCGGCGCGGTGGCCGGGCGAAACAAACAAAGGGTCTTTGTAGGCCACGGCCCGCAGGGCCACGCCCAGGGGCTCCCCCCCCGCGTCTTTGACGAACACGTGGGCCCCGTCCAACCCGGGAGGCGGCGTTTCCCAGGTGCCGTAATCGCAGAGCGTCGACACGCCGAAACTGGGTTTGTCCACGGCCACGCCCAGGTGACAGGCCACCCCGAACCGCCGCCGGTGGGCGATGCCCGCCCCGTCCACCATCAGGACGTCGGGCGCTGTTTTGAATTGATCCAGGACCGCCCGCAAAATCGGCGCTTCCCGAAATCCCTCGAGTCCCGGCACGAAGGGGAAGAGATCGGTCGCTTTCCATTCCACCGCGGCCCGTTCCAACACCTCCCGG
>DAOQNO010000046.1:0-7821 GCA_035332125.1 Elusimicrobiota bacterium
AGCCGCACACGATGACGGCCGAAGCCCTCGTCGACTCCCGGGTTTGTTTCTTCGAGAAAAAGTTTTTCCTGGACCTGCTGAACCAAGAACCGTCGGTGTCCATCGAAGTCCTAAAAAAACTTTCCCAGGATTTGGACGCCGTGGAAGACCGCTTGCTGGATTTGGTGGAAAAGCCGGTTCCCGTGCGGCTGGCCCGGCTTCTATTGATGCTCAAGGAGGTCCACGGCCGCCCGTCGCCCAAGGGCGTGGTGCTCACGCTGGGCCTCACCCGGGAGGAAATGGCCGAAATGATCGGCACCACCCAGGAAACGACCATCCGCCTGCTCAGCCGGTTCAAGCAAAAAGGGTACCTCCGACTCGACAAACGGACCATCGTTCTCGCCGATATTCCCGGCCTTCTCAAAGTCGCCCGCCTCTCCCTGTAACGCTTCCCTGACGACCGTCAGGGCTCCCGCTGTCCCCCGTCATTTCGCCGGCCGTCCGTTCCGGGTAGGATAAAGCCAGCCGTTCAAAGGGAGGTTCCGTGAACCCTTCGCTCCTCTCGATCGGCGGGGCCCCCGCGCCCGACACGGCGCCCTGGCACGCCTGGTCCGTCGAAAGAACCCGAACCGCCCTGGGCGCCCCCGCCGTCGGGCTTTCGGAATCGGACGCCGCGGGACGGCTGGCCCGGGACGGTCCCAACCGGCTTTCGCCCCCCGTCCGCCGATCCCCGTCCCGACTCTTTCTTGCCCAATTCAACGATTTCATGATCCGGGTCCTTCTGGGGGCCGCCCTGGTGGCGGGCCTCCTGGGCGACCGGGGGGACGCCGCCGCGATTTTGGCCATCGTCCTTCTGAACGCCGGGGTCGGTTTTGTGCAGGAGTTTCGCGCGGAGCGCGCCCTGGACGCCCTGCGGGAAATCGACGCGCCCACCGCCCGGGTGGAACGGGACGGCCGCCGCCGGTTGATCAACGCCGATGGGCTCGTGCGGGGGGACCGCGTGATCCTCGAAGCGGGGGCCCGCGTTCCCGCGGATCTTCGGTTGTCGGAGGCCCAAACCCTTCGAATCGACGAATCCGCTCTGACGGGGGAATCCGCCCCCGTGGAAAAAAACACCGACCCCCTTCCGATAAAAACCGAAATGGCCGATCGGACGAACATGGCGTACCGGGGAACCCTCGTGGTGCACGGCCGGGGAGCGGGGACCGTCGCCGCGACGGGATCCTTCACGGCCCTGGGGCGCGTCGCGGCGTTGTTGTCCTCCACGGAGCGCGTACCGACCCCGCTGCAACGGCGCTTGGCCGTTTTCGGCCGACGTTTGGCCGCCGGGGCCCTGGGACTTTGCGCGGTGGTTTTCGCCGCGGGGCTCCTTCGGGGGGAACCCCCGTTGCTGATGTTTTTAACGGCCGTCAGCCTGGCCGTCGCGGCCATTCCGGAGGCCCTGCCGGCGGTGGTCACCCTGGCCCTGGCCCTGGGGGCCCAAAAAATGGCCCGGGTGAAAGCCCTGGTTCGTCGGCTCCCGGCCATTGAGACGTTGGGGTCCGTCACGGTGATCGCGACGGACAAAACAGGCACCTTGACGCAAAATAAAATGCGGGCGGAATCTTTTTACTGGGACGGCGCCCTTCGGTCGGAATTGTCCCTGGAAGGCACCGGCGGCGAATTGGCCCGGGCCCTGGCCCTTTGCAACGACGCCCGGCCCGACCGCGACGGCCGCCCGGTGGGCGATCCGACGGAAGTGGCCCTGCTCGAAGCCGCGGTGACCGCCGGCGTGGAGCCCGCCGGGGCGGAGGCCCGAACCGGGGAGCGTCCCTTTGACGCCCACCGAAAGAGAATGACCACCTTTCACCCGGAGGGCGCCGATTCGGTGGGGTACACCAAAGGCTCTCCCGAAGGGGTGTTGAGCCTCTGCGGTCACCTGTGGGATCCCGCGGGGCCCCAGCCCCTTCCCCGGGAAGCCCTGGCCCGGGTGGCCGATGCCTTGGCGGAGGGCGGCCAACGCGTCCTGGCCTTTGCCCGGCGGTCCTGGCCGGCGCCGCCCACCGGTTCGACCGACGTCGTGGAGCGGGACCTCTCTTTTCTGGGATTCGTCGGCCTCGTGGACCCGCCGCGCCCCGGGGTCGCCCACGCCGTGGCGGCGGCCGCGGCGGCCGGCGTCCGGACGGTCATGATCACGGGGGACCATCCGTTCACGGCCGCCGCCATCGCCCGACGGCTGGGGTTTCCGGATGGGGATACGGCGACGGGCGCCCAGCTCGCGTCCTGGACCCCGGCGGAACGGGTCGCGCGCCTCCCCGGCGTGGTCGTGTTCGCCCGGGTGACGCCCGAGCAGAAATTGGACATCGTGACCGCGCTCCAGGCCGGGGGGCAGGTGGTCGCCGTGACGGGGGACGGCGTCAACGACGCTCCGGCCCTTCAACGGGCCGACATCGGGATCGCCATGGGCCGCTCGGGCACCGACGCCGCCAAGGAGGCGGCGGCCCTGCTCCTGCTGGACGACGATTTCTCGACCATCGTCCGGGCCATCCGGGAAGGGCGCCGAATTTTCGACAACATCCGCCTGTTCGTGAAATACGTCGTCACCACCAACGCCGCCGAGATCGGCGTTCTCCTGTTGGCGCCTTTCCTGGGGTTGCCCCTGCCCCTGACCCCGATTCAACTTTTGTGGCTGAACCTTCTCACCGACGGCCTCCCGGGATTGGCCCTGGCGTCGGAGTCGACGGACGGTCACGCCATGGCCCGTCCGCCCCGCCCGCCGTCGGAACCTCTGGTGACCCGGGCCCTGGCGTTCCACATCGGCTGGGTGAGCGCGCTCATGACCGGCATGGTCCTGACCGCCCAGGCCGCGTTCCTCCGGTCCGGCTGGGCGGAGTGGCGGACCGCGGTGTTTTGCGTCATGTGTTTTTCCCAGATGGGCCACGCCCTGGTTCTCCGTTCGGAACGGGATTCGTTTTTCAGTCGCCGGGGTTTTTCCAATCGACCGCTCCTGGCGGCCGTGGGTCTGACGGTGGTTCTTCAAATCCTCGGGGTCTATTGGGCGCCCCTGCAGCGACTCCTCCAGACCGCCCCGCTGTCGCCCCGGGCCCTGGCCGGCGCCGTGGGGGCGTCGGTGGTCGTGTTCGCGGCGGTGGAATTGGAAAAAGGACTTCGTCGATGGAGGGCGCGGACATGAAACGGCCTCTGCCGGCCCGGAAACTTTCCGACGCCGAAGCCCGGTATTGGGCGGTCCGGGGCGTCGTGTACGACCCGAAAATCGGCCAGGTGTTGACCTACGCGGGGCACCGTCTCGCGGGCGTGTTCGTCTTGTTATCGGGGGGGATTCGTTTTCGACAGGAAGGCGGAGGACGGCGGCGGCGCGTCGGGGACCTGGTCGGTCCCGCGGCGGTGGGCGAAGAGGCCCTGGGATCCGACGCCCCGTTGCCCTTGACCGTGGAGGCGGGGAGCGGCGCCCGGGTGGCCTTTGTGCCCGCGGCCCGGTGGCGCGCGGAACGCGGCGAAGGAGGGTTTTCCCATGGCCCATCAATTCATTCTCACCTTTGACGAAGTCGGCTTGGCGGACGTTCCCCGGGTGGGCGGCAAGAACGCCTCCCTGGGCGAACTTCGACGGTCCCTGGGGGCGGCGGGGGTTCGGGTGCCGCCGGGGTTCGCGGTGACGGCCGACGGACACCGGGCCTTCCTCCGATTCAACCGGCTGGAGGACCCCGTGTCGGCGCTCTTTCTGGGTTTGGAAAAAGGCCGCCTGTCCCTGGCGGAGGCGGGGCGCCGCCTCCGAGCGCTGGTGCTCGCGGCCCGCTGGCCGGAAGCCCTGGCCACGGAGATCCGTGGGGCGTACGCCGGGCTCGGGAACGCCGTGGACGTGGCGGTGCGGTCCAGCGCCACGGCCGAGGACCTGCCCGAGGCCAGCTTCGCGGGTCAGCACGAAAGTTTCCTGAACGTTCGGGGCGCCGCCGCCGTTCTGGACGCCGGGCGGCGATGTTACGCCAGCCTCTTCACGGATCGGGCCATCGCTTACCGTCGGGAAAAAGGGTTCGACCACGACAAGGTGGCCCTCTCCCTGGGGGTCCAGCGCATGGTGCGGGCCGACCGCGCCGGGGCCGGCGTGCTCTTCTCCCTCCACACGGAAACCGGATTCCCCCGGTTCGCCGTCGTCAACGCCGTCTGGGGCCTGGGGGAAAACATCGTCCAGGGCGTCGTCACGCCGGACGAACACCTGGTCTATAAACCCGCTCTGGAGGACGCCGCGTTGACGCCCATCGTCAGCCGCCGGCTCGGCAAAAAAACAAAAAAAATGGTGTACGCCCCGGGGGGCCGCACCGTCAACGTGCCGACATCGGTTCGGGAACGGGAGCGCTACGTCCTCACGGACGAGGAAGTTTTGATTTTGGCGCGCTGGGCCGTGGCCGTGGAAAAACATTACGGCAAACCCATGGACATGGAATGGGCCAAGGACGGGCGAACCGGGGAGCTTTTTATGGTGCAGGCCCGGCCCGAAACCGTTCAGTCCCGTCGGGGAGCGGGGGTGCTCCGCACCCACCGATTGACCGAGAAGGGCCGCGTTCTTCTCCGCGGGACGGCGGTGGGGGAAGGCATCGTCGCGGGGCCCGTCCAGATCATCCGGCGGCCCCAGGACCGGGACCGTTTTCGCGCCGGCTCCATTTTGGTGACGGGCGCCACCGATCCCGACTGGGTGCCCGTGATGAAGCGCGCCGCGGGCATCGTGACGGACCTGGGCGGCCGCACCTCCCACGCGGCGATCGTGAGCCGGGAACTGGGACTCCCCGCCGTGGTGGGCACGGGCCGGTCCACGGCGACCCTGAAGGAAGGCCAGCGGATCACCCTGTCCTGCGCCGAGGGGGAAACCGGCGTCGTCTACGCCGGGGACGTGGCCCACGAAACCACGGAAACCCGATTGGACCAACTGCCAACTCCCCGGACGCGCCTCTTGGTGAACATCGCGAGCCCGTCGGCCGCGCTCCAGTGGTGGCGCCTTCCCGTCCACGGCGTGGGCCTGGCGCGGATGGAATTTATCATCAACGACGTGATCCGCGTCCACCCCCTGGCCCTGCTCCATCCCGAGCGCGTGGCCTCGGACCGGGAGCGCCGGGCCATCGCCCGTCTGACCCGGGGGCGGAAATCCCGGGCGGATTATTTCGTGGACCTCCTGGCCGAGGGGATCGGCCAAATCGCGGCCGTGCACCACCCGAACCCCGTGATCGTCCGGTTGTCGGATTTCAAAACCAACGAGTACGCCCATTTGCTGGGCGGCGCGGCCTTCGAGCCCAAGGAGGAAAACCCCATGCTGGGGTTCCGGGGGGCGTCCCGGTATTATTCCGAAGCCTACCGGGAGGGTTTCGCTTTGGAATGCCGGGCCCTCAAAAAGGCCCGGGAGGTCCTCGGATTGACCAACATCGTCGTCATGGTCCCCTTCTGCCGGACGCCGGAGGAGGCGGACCGGGTGCTGGCGGAGATGGCGAAAAACGGCCTCGCCCGGGGGCGGGAGGGCCTCCAAGTCTACGTGATGTGCGAAATTCCCTCCAACGTGGTCCTGGCGGAGGAGTTCGCCGACCGCTTCGACGGTTTTTCCATCGGGTCCAACGATCTCACCCAGTTGACCCTGGGCGTCGACCGCGACTCCGGCGTTCTGGCCGCCCTTTTCGACGAGCGCAACGAGGCGGTGAAGCGGCTCATCGCCGACGTCATTCGGCGGGTCCACGCCAAGGGCCGCCCGGTGGGGATCTGCGGCCAAGCCCCCTCGGACCACCCGGACTTCGCGGCGTTTTTGGTACGATGCGGGATCGATTCGATTTCGCTCAACCCGGACAGCGTGGCCGCCGTGCTGCGCCGCGTGGCCGCCGAGGAAAAAGGAGAACGTCCATGAAAATCTTGATCGGTTGCGACGGAACGCCCGCGGGCCGGGCGGCCCTGGAGGATTTGGCCCGGGCGGGCCTGCCGCCCGACGCCGACGCCGTCGCCATGACGGTGGCGGACGTGTGGTTGGCGCCCGGCGATCCCGATCCGCGCGTGTCCCGGGCCATCCCGGCCGTCGGTCGGGCCCACGAACGGGCCGAACGCCTTTTGGCCGACGCCCGCGCGGAGGCCCGGCGAAGCGCCGATCGCCTTCGACGGCTTTTTCCGGGTTGGACGGTGGCGGAGGACGCCGCCGCGGATTCCCCGGCCTGGGCCCTCTTGAAGAAAGCCCGGGCCTGGTCCCCGGACCTTTTGGTGGTCGGAGCGACGGGGAAGAAAGCCCTGGCCCGGTTGACCCTGGGCAGCGTTTCCCAAAAAGTATTGGCCGAAGCCCGCGGGTCGGTGCGCATCGGGCGTTCCGGGCCGCCGACGGACGGGGGCCTGCGCCTCCTGGTCGCGGTGGACGGTTCTCCCGATTCGGACCGGGCCGTGAACGCGGTGCTTCAACGCCGGTGGCCCGCGGACACCCGCGTTCGGGTGATGGCTGTTGTGGACGACCGGCTTTTGTCCGCCGCGGCCCTGCGGATGGCGCCTCTGGCCCGTTGGATGAAACCGGGAGACACCGATCCCGCGGCCTGGGTGGGCCGCATGGTGGAGGAATCCTGCGCCCGCCTGCAGGGACAAGGTTTGCTCGTGTCCGGGCGGGTGGAAAAGGGGAACCCCAAGACGGTGTTGGTGGAAAAGGCCGCCAAATGGCGGGCCCACGCCCTCTATCTGGGGGCCCGGGGTCTCACCCGCTGGGAACGATTTATGCTCGGCAGCGTGTCGACCGCCGTGGCGGCCCGGGCCGCCTGCTCCGTCGAAGTGGTCCGCGGTCCCCGCCGGGAAACCGCCCTCACCGGCCCGGCGTAAAACCTGACCGCCGTCATGGCGGATCCGAGGGGGGAGAGCTAGAGTCACGGGTGGAGGCGGCCATGGACATCTGTCCCGTGTGCGGTCAGTCGGTGGATCGGCTCGAAGCGTACCTCGCGGAGTTCAGCGGGGACGTCCGGTTCTTTTGTTCCCGCGCGTGCCTCGAGGCCTTTGAGCGGGACCCCGCCCGTTACGTGGCGGTGCCCCGGGAGGCCGAGCGATGACCGTCCTTCTCGCCGAACGTCCCGTTCGAACGGCCACGGCCGACGCCCTCCTCGAGGGGGATTTGTACCTTCCCGACGAGCCCCGGGGGTTGATCGTCTTCGCCCACGGGTCCGGATCCTCCCGCCACAACGCCCGTGACCGCCACGTTGTCCAACGCCTGGCCGCCGAAGGGTTCGGCACCCTGGTGTTCGATCTTCTGACCCGCTCCGAAGACGCCCAGGACCGATGGACCTACCGTTTCCGTTTCGATACCCCGCTCCTGTCCCGCCGTTTGACCTCCGCCTTGGATTGGGCGCGCCGTTCGCCGGTTTCCCGCCACCTAAAAATCGGTCTTCTGGGGGCGGCGTCCGACGCCGGGGCGGCCCTGCGCGTGGCCGCCGAACGGACCCGGGACGTCGCCGCCGTGGTTCTCCTGGGCGGACGCCCGGAGGCCTCCCGGGATATTCTCCGGCGGGTTTCCGCCCCGACCCTCATGCTGGTGGGGGAGAAGGACAACGCCGTGATGCTCCAAAGCCGTCACGCCTTGGATCAGTTCCACGGACCCCGGGAGTTGTCCGTCGTGCCCGGGGCGTCCCACCTGTTTTTGGAAGGCGACACCCTTGAAGTGGCCGCGCGGGCGGCCTCCGATTGGTTCGCCCGCCACCTCACCCCCCACGCCCGGTCGGCCGCTTAACCTCTTTCCCCTCCAAAAATCCACGCCGAAAAGGCGGTTGAATCCGTCGAAAAGTGGTGTAATATTTGAGGGTTCCGATGGCGAATTCCCCAACGGAAACCGTGTCCCCTGCCTTTTCCGGAGGC
>DAOQNO010000047.1:0-7798 GCA_035332125.1 Elusimicrobiota bacterium
GACGACACGGCCACGGCCACGGTTTATCGCTGTCTTCTGGCCCACAACGGGTTTCGAAACCCCGTTTTCTTAAACAATTACCGGAAGCGGAATGTGTTGGCGGAAATGGTGGAAACGGCCGTCTACGACTGGGGCGAGGTGGGGACCGAAATCACGAATTACGCGGCCGACAAAAACGAAGGCCTTCGCCTGAATCTTGTGGGAAACGTCTTTCGAGCCGGGCCGTCGCTCAACGCCGGGTTTCCCTTTCCCATCGGTATCGGGCGGGAAGGCAATCCCCGGCTCTATCTTCACGGGAACATGGATGGCACGGGGGCCCGGGACGACGCTTTGATGTCCGGAATCGGTTTTCGGTTGAACCGGGAAGGCCTTCGGGTCCAACGCCCCTTCGACACCCCCGCCGTGTCGGCGGCGACGGACTCCGCCGACGTTTGGGGCGCGGTGTTGGCCGCGGCCGGCGCCACCCGGCCCCGCCGGGACGCCGTGGACGCGCGAATTGTGGAAGAGGCTCGAAAAGGCACGGGCCGGATCATCGACTCTCCGGACCAGGGGGGCGGGTACCCGACTCTTCGGGACGCCCCGCCGCCGCGGGACTCCGACCACGACGGGATGCCCGACGACTGGGAAACAAGCCGGGGGCTCAATCCCCGTTTTCCCGAGGATCGGAACGACGATCGAAACGGGGACGGTTACACGAATTTGGAAGAATACCTGTTCTCCCGGCTGTAGAATTCCCCCCACCGGTTTTCCTCTAAAAAAACGCGGCCCCCGCTTTTCAACGGGGGCCGCGCGCCTTGCCTCGTGGTGTCCGATTAGAAGGTGAACCCGAATTTGGACGCCTGGGACCGGACCGCGTTCAGGACCGCCTGGTCCAAACTGTCCTTGTTGCCCGCGGATTTCTCCGACAGGAACGATTGCCGCTTGGACCCCAGGGCGTTCAATTGTTTTTGGATTTTTTCCCGCTCGGCCCCTTTCGCCCGCAGGGCCTCCTCCAATTCCTTTTCGTCCTTTTCCCTAAGCTCCGCCGGGAGATCGTCTTTTTTCAATTCCGCCGCCTTGAGGGTGCCGCCGGCCACCCCGCTTACCGCGTCCACGCTGTTCATGGACTCGGCGTATTGGGCCTTGGATTTATAAAGGGAGCGCTCGACGGACGCGCCGGCCGGCGCCGCCGCCAGGGCGCCTTTGTCCGCCAGGGCCCGGCGGTCGGCGACTTCCCGGCCACGGGACCCGTAGTAGACGTAGGTGTCGTTCAAGGCCCGGCCCAACCGCTCGATTTCGTCGTCGTAAGGACTGCGCATCACGGCGATTTGCTGATCCTGATTGATGGTCAGGTAGGCGCCGCGGCCCCGTTCCGCGCCGTTGGCCCAGGCGGTTTCAATGCCTTCCCGGCGGTCGCCGCAAAAAATGGTGTTGACCACGATGTCCCGGCCCACGGCCCGTTGGATGGCGTCCCGGTAGCTCACCTCGCCCTGGGTGAAGGGTTCGTTGCCCGCGATGAAGAGCGTCTTGTACGTGGAGGATCGGGTGTCCCAGGCCAGATTTTTGACGGCGTCGTTAATGACCGCGCCGCAGTACTCCTCGCCGCCGTTGGTTCGAAGCCCGAAGAGCTTTTCCGAAACGCGGTCCAAATCGCTGGTGAAGGACACGACTTGCCGAAGATACCGTTCCCCGGCCGGAAGACCGGAGTTCCCGTATTCGTAGAGGGCCACTTCGATCCGGGGGGCGTAACCCCGGCACCGGGCCCCGGCGAGGTCGTTGACGATTCGCCAGAGTTGGGATTTGGCTTGGTCGATCAATCCGTCCATGCTGTTGGAGGTGTCCAACAGAAGCGCCAATTGGACCAAGGGCTTATCGGGACGGGGATCGACGGGATGGGCGTAAAGGGGCAGGGCCAAGAAACTTAAAACGAGGGCGAGAATCTTTTTCATGACAACCTCCTGGGGTGGTTCCTGCCCCAAACGACACCGAAGGAGCGCAAAAGTTCCCGGGCGAATTCTTCGATTCTTCTAAAAAGCTTCTTTTTGGTTGAATTCCCCCCTCGCCCGTTTTAAATCCGCCACCGCCTTTTGCCTGAATTTCCATGTTTTAACTTTTGCCGGAAGGCGGCTCAGCCAATGCTTGTTGCTGGTCCAGGAGAGGTTCGTCCCCTGTTTGGCCAAAACGCCGGGGCGTTCCAATAATTTTTGACCCAACACCCGAACGCATTCGTCCAATTCCTTTAGGCCACTGAAATAAAAAGTGAATCCGTTGGTGGCCACCCACCAAACGGGGAACCCTTTTCCCAACACCTCGAAATCCACGTCTTCCACCCACATCGTCATGGGCCAGCGCCCCCGCGCCTTCTCAAAAAAAACGCCGCATTTCATGCCGGGTTTTCCCCGAGAATCGCCCAGGAATTCCTTTGCGTTGCGCCCGTCACCACCGCCCGCCCCCCGAGGAAGCCCACGTTGATCTCGCTCCGCACACCGAAATCCCTTAAATAAATCCCCGGCTCAATGGAAAAGAGGACGCCCGGGAGCAGGCGCCGGGTTTCCCGGGTCTCCAGCCCGTCCATGTTGGCGCCGTTGGCGTGGTCCTCGGTTCCGATGGAATGGCCCGTGCGGTGGATGAAATACTTTCCGTAACCGGCGCGCTGGATGACCGACCGGGCCGCCCGGTCCACTTCCCACCCTCGCACCGCCTTTCCCTCCGCCAGGCGATTTTGCACGAATTCCACCGCGGCGTCCCGGGCCCGGCGGACAATTTGAAAAATCCGCTCGTGTTTCTCCGGCGTTTTTGCCCCGACGTAGCCGCACCAGGTGATGTCGGCGTAGACCGCCTCCGCTCCCCGGGGCTTGGCCCAGATGTCGAGGAGGACCCAGTCTCCTTTTTGGACGGGGGCGTGTCGCGCCCGGGTCGGCGCGTAGTGGGGCCGAGCGCTGTTTTTGTTCACGGCCACGATGGGGTCGGCGTTGGTGATGAGATGTCGGCGGACGTATTCCCGGAGGATGAAACGCTGGACGTCGAATTCCGTGATCTTTCCTTTTCCCCGGACCGAGCGGCCGATGAAGGCGAAGGCCTTCCGGACGATTTGGTGGAGGTGCCGCGCGGTTTGTTGATGTTGCCGCCATTGGCCCGGCGTCAGCACCGACTCGAACCGTTGAACCAAATCCCCCGAGGAAACCACCCGG
Organism: Elusimicrobiota bacterium; assembly: GCA_035332125.1. Lineage (GTDB taxonomy): Bacteria > Elusimicrobiota > Elusimicrobia > FEN-1173 > FEN-1173 > JADKIY01. Next base: position 3,171 of record DAOQNO010000047.1, read on the forward strand.
GGGCCCAGGGAGCGGACCAACTCCACGGTGCCGGCGTCCACCCGGGAAATGTAGGGCACCGCGTTTTTGGGCGAATACTGCATCGCCACCTTGCGGGCCCCCCGCAGGGTCCGGGCCAGGCCGGCTTCCAGCTCGCGCCAGGTGGCGTAGGAAAGTGTTCGGCCGGGCAAATGATCAAGGGCGTCGGGTTCGATGCGATGCACTAATTTAACGGGCGCCCCACGGCCCGGCACGAAATAGAACCAGCGACGGGTGAAAAACTTATTGGCGGGGACCCGGAGAAGGCGAAGGGCCAGGGGATCGTTGTTTTGGAAATAGATGAACAGCCAACCGTCCAATCCATCGTCGCGAAGCGCTTGTCGGACGGGGCCCAACGGGAAGGGGCCTTTGGTCAATGGATCAGACATGGAACCGGACCTGTTGCCAGACGCGGCGGGTCAGGCTGGAAATGGCGAGGCGGTCGATGTCCTTGGCGGGGAACCATCGATGACCCCCGGCGGTCTTTTCGAGCTTGCATCGCCAAGGATGGACGACGATTTCCCGGTGGGACAGGGTGTGTCGAAGGGCCGGCAGGGGCCGGGGCGACGAAGGAGCGGCCTGGAACCTTTCCCGAAGGAACCGGGCCACCTGGGCCGCCGGCGGCGAATCTTTGAATTCAAGTCCGGGAAATTCCCAAAGCCCGGCGTAAAGGCCCGTGGGCGGCCGGCGGCGGAGAAGCCATCGGCCGCCCTGTTCAACGATGGCCGCGTGGACGTGCAGAAGTTTTTTCGGACCCTCCGCCCCCACCACGGGGAGGTCCGAGACGCGACCGTTCCGGTTCGCCCAACACCCCGCGGCCAGGGGGCACGCCCCGCAATCGGGGTTGGCCGGCTTGCAGACCGTGGCCCCCAGGTCCATGAGGGCGGAATTGAAGTGCCGCGCCCCGTCGGGGGGGACCAGCGACCGGGCCAAATCCCAGATTTTCTTAAGGACCGGGGGCTCCTTCGTGTTCCGGCGAATACCGTAGACCCGGGCCAGGACCCGGATCACGTTGCCGTCCACCAGAGCTTCGGATTGATTGTAGGCGAAGGACAACAGCGCGCCGGCGGTGTAGGGCCCCACGCCGGAAAGGTCCTCCACCGCCGCCCGGGTTCGGGGCAGGCGGCCGCCGTGTTCGGCGACAATTGTTTGGGCGGCTTTTTGCAGATTCCGCGCCCGGGCGTAGTAACCGAGGCCCGACCAAAGCGCCAGAACCTTTTCCTGCGGAGCCCGGGACAGGGCCTTGAAGGTCGGAAATCGTTTCAAGAAACGATGGTAATAGGGAACGACCGTTTGGACCCCGGTTTGCTGGAGCATGAGTTCCGACACCAAGATCCGGTAGGGGTCCCATCCCCCTTTTCGCCAGGGAAGATCGTGGCGGCCGTTTTTTTTGTACCAGGCCAACAGCCGCGATCGAAACAGGGCGGGTTTAAGGGCAGCCATGTTCCGAAAACCGTTTAAGGGAACGGGCCGGAAAGGCCCACTGGGGGGAGTTCATGGACCCGTCGGCCGGGGCCGGGAACCACGGCTCGCCGGTGTCGGCGTTTTTTAAAACGTGGATTTCCTGGGCCGGCATGTAGCTTTGCAGAAGGAGGACCCACGTGGATCCGTCCCGGGCGCGGGCGGCGTCGGCCACGATCACCGCGTGGCCGGGGGAACCGCCCTGAATATAGACATCGCCGATCTCCGGCGGCCCGCCGGCGGGAACCGCCGCGAGTTCCCGGCTGAGCGACAAGGTGCCGGCCCATCGGAAAAGAGTGAACAAATAATTTTCAAAGGACGCCCGGGAGGTGTCGGTGGACGCCCGGTGAAACCAGGCCACCCGGGAGCCCAGGACCGACGGTCGATCGCCCCCGGCCCAACGGGGCCAGGGACAGGGGTCGCCGTTGGTAAACCGAAAACAAACGTCCGCCTCCCGGCCGGCCGCGCGGAGGTATTCGGCCCGAAGGCGAATGACCGCGTCGGCGCACTGCTCCAGGTCGCGATTCCCAATGGGCATATCGACGACGGCGGCGTGGACGTCCTGCCGATTTTTGAGGGTGCCGTCATACAAGCGAACCGGGGGGCGACCGGATTTCAACGGCAATCGTTGGAGCCAACCGCCGAAGGAATTTTCAGGCGGCGAAAGACGCGCCGTTCCCCGGGGAGCTTGAAAGCGGGAATGGATCGTTTCACCCTCCGCGGCGTGGGGCCAGGGGTAAGGCCCCGGCCGGGAGGAAGCGGGGATCAACAGGAACCCCAGGAAAAAAACGGCGGAGTACAGGGGACGGCGCATGGGGCCATTCTACCAAAGGGGGGGAAGGGCAGTCGTTTTTACCGACGGGCCGGGGCCCGGCCGAGGAACGGGTCAAACCGGTGTCGCTCCCGGTGAAAGGTGCCGGAAACGTAAGCGTTCCCGTCCTTGTCCGTCGCCACGCCCCAGCCGAAAGTGCGATCGCCCCCGGAGCGCACGTAATCCAGGGAGAGCGGGGATCCCTCCTCCAGGGGAATTTGGGCCAAAAAGGCGCTTTGGGGTTCGTCGTCCCGATTCCGGTCCATTTCCGTCAAATACCCCGATAGCCAGAGTCCCTTCGGCGCCAGGGCGAGACCCAGGGGCCGGACCACCGGCGCCCAACGAAGGGGCTTGGGTTCAAAGGTTCGTTGGGACAAAGGCTTGAGATCGGCGGAGAAGTGGGCGACAAAACCGTGTTGTCCTTCGTACCCCGCGATCCAAAGACTGCCGTCCCCGGCCAAGACCGCGCCCCGGGCTTCGAAGTCTCCGCCCGCGGGACTGGCGTATTCGGCGAGGAGAGCGAGGTTTCGGTCGTAGTGGGCCACCCACCAGCGCTTTTCCCCCGAGGTGGAACGGCTGGAAACCGCCCCCGCCGCGTAAACGCCCCCGGCCGGGTCCGGCGCCAGGGCGCACACCCGTTGGAGGCCGCTTCCGACGTCGTCCCGGAAAATCTCTTTCAACGGCACGAGCGCTGGCGACATTTTCGCCAGCCAGGGGATTTGACCCCGGCCGTAGTGGGCCACGTTTTCGCCCAGAACCTCGTTGGCCTCGGACGGACGGTGGCCGATCCAACCGCCCAGAAAAATATTTTCCTCCGAACCCACGGCGATGGTTTGGCTGTATTTTCGCCGGCCCTCCACCGCCGGCGACCCGGTGAAAGACCCGAGGGGGTTCAAATTTCGGTCAAACTTCCCCACCCACGGGGCTTCGCCCCCGCTCAGCACGGCGACGAACCCGACGGCGTAAACGTTTCCGGCGGGGTCCACGGCCACGCCATAGGCCGCGTCCTGTCCCGGAAACAATCCGTCGATGGAACGGGCGTTCAACAATCGAAGGTCCGGCGACCAACGGCCGAGCCAAAGGGACCCGTTGATCGGACCGCCGGAGAGATAGCGCCCGGCCACGAAACTTCCCGCTTGGTAAACGTCGCCGCCGGGGCCCACCGCAACCCCGTAGGCGCGCCCATCGGCCGCGAGGTTTCGGGCAACGAAATTAAAAATTGTCGGATCGGGTTTGGCGCAAGCCGACATCAAGATCGGGACAACGGGGGCCAGGGCGCGGAAATACTTCATCGATTCCTCCACAGGTCTTTCACCGGGCCCCGGGGCGGCCGGCGCTCAGAACTTCAAACCGCCGACGAAGGCGGTGCCCCTCCCGATCCACGAGGGTCAGTTCGTGAACCCCCGCGGTCAAATCCAGGGCCTGTTGGTGAAAGTGCCGGGTCGTTCCCAAAAACCGCCCGTCCAAATGCCAATAAAGCACTTCGGCGGCCCGTCGGTGGACCGCCTCGAAAAGCGCCCGCCCCCGCTGGCCCCCCAAATCCACGGGGACGTACACCCGGGCGCCCTCGTCGGGATAGAGAAGGTCGATGGGCGAGGCGTCGTCGGCCTCGGGGGCGTTGTCCCGGCAATCCGACCGGTAGGGCGGGGGCAGGCGGTATTCGGGATGGCGCGTCCGGTAGAAATATTCCTGCCCGGGCGGCAGCACGAACCAGGCCCGGGCCGTCATGCGGGAGACGGCCTCGCAGCCGTCGTGCACCCGCCAGCGGCCGGCCGGGTCCAAATGCAGCAACCGGTGGTGGGGGCTTTGGCGGTCGAAGGAGCTGTCGGCGGGGATCCATTGCTTTTCGGTCACGCAATCCGCCGCCGGAAGAAACCCGTCGTCCCGGCAGACGGCCGTTTCCTCCAAGTCGAAATCGGGCCGGGGAAACCAGCCGCCGGGCCCCAGCCGATTGAACAGGTCGAACAACAACGGCGCGGCGGCCAGGGTGCCGGTGAGCCCCGCCCGGGGCTCCCCGTCGGCGTTTCCCGCCCAGACGCCCACCGTGTGGCTTCCGTCGGAACCCAGGGCCCAGGCGTCCTTGAAACCCTGGCTGGTGCCCGTTTTCCAGGCGATGCGTCGGGCGTTGGCGAAGGCCTGCCAGTGGGATTCGTCCTCGGGGCGGACCACCTCGGTCAACGCCGCCTCGGTCAACCAGGCCGCTCCGGGGCCGAAATCCGCGACGCGGTTCGTTTCCGCCCGGTCGCTTTCCAGGATTCGAAGGGCGCGATAGGTGGACTGAAAGGCCCGGCCCCGCCCGCCCGCCAGGGCCGCCAGGTTGGCGTAGGCGGCGGACAGG
>DAOQNO010000048.1:0-7746 GCA_035332125.1 Elusimicrobiota bacterium
CGGGTCCGCTGTTGAAGGTCGCGTTGGCGCCCGTGACCGTCAGGTTCCCGTTTACGTAAAAACCGCCGTTGTAGGTGGGTCCGTTGGCGGAAATCGTGATCGTGTTGTTGAACAGATTGCCGAAGCGCGTCAGGTCGGCCGCGAATCGGATGACCGCGTCCAAATGCTTGACGGCTCCGCCCGGGTCGCCGAAGCGTCCCGTGGACCGAAAATAGATGAAATGGCCCAGGGCGTTGATCTCGGTGGTGACGTCCGAAAAACCCGCGCCGGAAAACGTTTCGGGTCGGGCCAAAGCCGACGTGTCCAAATAGGACGCCGTTTGGTTTTGGGAAAACTGCCGCATGAAATCGACCATGACGTTGGTGGTCAACGCGCGGGATTCCTTGATTTGTCTTTCCTGAAGGGCCGATTTGTTCTGGCGGGCGGCGCTTTTGAGGAAAAAGAGGATGAGGGGAACGACAAAGACCAGGAGGATCAGCACTTGGATGAAAGCGGATCCCCGGGGCGGCGACGGTTTCATTTAAAAGGACCTTTTCAAGGGCAGGAGGGGCGGTTCGTAGTCCGTTTCAAATCGCCCGTCTTCCTTCCCGTCGTGGTTGGCGTCCAGGCGAAGGACCACGTGGAGGGACACGATGTATTGCCTTTCCAGGTCCGTGTCCAGAGCGCCGTTGGCGCTCCCGCCGCCCGTCGGCGGCAAAACCCGGTCGATTTCCGTGGAAACGATGACGTTGTCGTTTTCGCCGGGGTCGGCCGTGCCCGGCAATCCGTCGTTACCCAAATCGATTTTCTTGCCCAGGGCTTGGTTTTTTGAACCGAAATACGTAAAAGAACTTTGGGCCGTCAGGAGATCCTTCGCCACCACTTCCACGTGTTGGCCCCAGCCGCCTTCGTTGAAATTTTGGTCGCGGGTCAGCGTCCCGTTGGCCAGGACGTAACGGACCTGGAGGTCGATCTTCCCGTCGTTGTCGTCGTCATCGTCCCGCAAATCGTCGCCGTAACGCCAAGCCTGGGCCGGGGGGCTCAGGGTGCCCAGATCGTTGTCGTCGTCGGGGTCTTTGAGGTTCGGCACGCCGTCGCCGTCGGGGTCGCCGTCCGGGTTGTACGTTGGCAGGCGATTGCTGTCCACCCGGAACTGAAGGGCGGTCGGGCTCGACACGTTGATTTGGTTCATTTCGAGCAGATCGTGGTCCAAGGCCGCCGCGGCCGGGCGCAGCCGTTCGCCGCCGGCGGATTGCACCGTGGCTTTCGTGACCCCCCGAGTCAAGGAGGCGATGAAACGGGCGATCGGCACGGCGAGGACGCCGAGGATCGCCACCGCGATGACGATTTCCACCAAGGTCATGCCGCGGGAGCGGGTCACGGCGCGCACGTGAAGGACCATTCGGCGGAGGGGTTCGTGGCGGCGTCCAGAGCGCGATGGGCGGGATCGGCCGGCGTTTCGGCCCAATGCTCCGCGTGGACGCGCACGGTGTGGAAAGAACCCGCGGCATACGGCGCCGCGGGGGTGTAGGACAGCGTGCCGGTCTCCGCGTCGTAGCCCAGCCCGAGCGGCCGGGCGGTCGCGGTGCTCAGGACGACCGTGCCGTCCACCGTCAGCACGAGGCTTTGGGGGACGACGCCGCTTTCCGGGTCGGCCAATCGGCAGGAAATCGTCGGCAGCGGGGAGGCGCCGGCCCCCAGGGGTTGTCGCGCCGAGACGACCGGGGGCGTGTCGTCGGTGTCGTCGATGTCGACGTGAAACGTCCACGTTTGGGTCGATTTATAATGGGCGTTGTCGCCCCCTTCCACCCGCACCGTCACGTCGTCCCCGTCCGCGAGGGTGGGGGGAAGGTAGGTGCTGGCGTCTTGCCAGGCCAATTTGCCGTTGGCGGCGTCGTAGCGGAAGGCGACCGTGGCCCCCGCGGCCACGAAAGTCAGGACGTCGGCCGAGACGCCGCTCACGGTCGTCGTCGCGGTGGTCGCGTCTTTAAAGAGGAGGCCGACGTAGGGGGAGCGGGTTTTGACCGTCCCCGTGGGTGTGGCGGCCGAAAAGACCGGCGGCGTTCCGTCCAGAATTAAATCCTTGATGACGTAGGGGGAAAATCCGGATCCCTTGGCGGTCAGGGCGTATATCCGGTTGTGCCCTTCGACCAACAGCGCGGTGAGGGCGGGGGCCGTGAAATTGAAATCCCCGTTCAGATCCGAGACGGCCGAATCCAGGGCGGTTCCCGTGCTGGCGTTGTTGAGGTAGAGTTTGACGGTGGCGGAGGGTTCCGTGTGGCCGGTAAAGACCAACGCCGCGCCGGCGTCGGCCCGGACGGCCGCCGGGGAAGCGGGAAAAGATTTGGCCACCGGAAGGTTCAGCGCGGCGGTTTGGGCGGGAGTGACCGCCCGGTAAAGAACGGCGGAGTTGTCGGGGGCGTCGACGCGCAGGGCGAAGGCGGCTTCGGAGGAGGCGCTTTCGGATCCGCTGAATTGCTCCAGGGACAACAAATCGCCTTTGCGTGAAGCCACGGCCGCGGCCCCTTTGTAGAGAACAATGTCGAGCTTTTTAATGTGGGTGTCGGGTTGTTCCGGGAGATTGGTGGGGCCGTAACGGTCGTAGAAATCTCCGTCGGCGTTTTGATCAAAATAGCGGAGGTTGGGGTCGAAGTCGTCCACCCCGTCGTGATTGACGTCCGTGAACGGGACCAGGTCCGTCGTCAATCCGTTGCCGTTGGCGTCGGAGAGGTCCCGGCGCATAAACGCTACGTCGATGGCGAATCCCGTGAATCCCACATTTTGAGCCGACTGCCACAGGGTGGTGAGCGCGGTTTTTTCCGGGTAAGCGGCCCACAGGCCGAAATTCGGACTGCTGGAATTTACCGAAAAGACGTTGTAGAAATCCATGTTGAGAAGGCGGGTGTGGATGGACTGCAGAAGATTGTTTCCCGCCATTTGTTGCCGGGCGCCCAAGGAGGCCCGCAATCCCCATTGGAAGGCCAGCACCGTTCCCATGACCAAAAACCCCATGACGGCCATGGACAAGGACAATTCGATGAGGGAGAGGCCCGCTTCGGCGGACAGGAGGGGTCCCTGGCCGTCTTCGGGGCACGGCGCGATGGACGCGGGGGGCGGGGGAATCGGCACGGTCATTCTCCTGGTTTTTAACGTCGACATAATATACCAGATCACCGGCGGCGCGTGAGCGGAAGGCCGGTTCGACGGCCCGCCGCGACTAGCCAGGGGTCCGCGGGTAGGTTACAATTCCCCCGTGGCGCTCGCGGGCGGCGCTCGCAATCTTTTTTTAAGGTAGGCCATCCATGAATCAAGCCGTGCAAAAAAACAACTCCGACCGGCGGGTCGTCCTCGTCGGCGTCTACGCCACGCCCTTGGCGTTCATCCTGGGGACCCTGGGGATTTTTCTGGCGACGATCCCCGAGAAAGAACAATTGATTTGCGCGGGGGTTCTCGGGTTTACCGTTTTCTACAACGTGGTGTTTCCCTTCTTTTTTAAAAACCTTTCCCAGGACCTTCGGGGGATCAACGTCAACATCCGTTTGTATCTCAACTTGGCCGTCAACGGCGTTCTGGTGTATTTCCTGGGGGACAGTTTCCGGCCCATTTGGCTCATCTTGGCGCTGACGCCCATCGCCTCGGCCATTTACGGATCGCGCCGGAACACGTTGATGAAGGCCGCCGTGGTGTCGGCCCTGTTGGTGGGGATTCAAGCCGCCCGACCGGACCGCACCTGGCTCGCCTGGGGGGAACAGGCCGCCCATATTTCCTTCATTGTTCTCATCAGCCTGCTCGTCAACCGGTTGGCCTCCTTGATTTCACCCCAGCCGGCGACGGCGTCGATTTAAATAATTTAAAACGTCCTTTCCCGCCCCCCCCTTCCGGCCCGATTAACTTAAGCGCGTCTTAAGAACCCACTCCGGCCGGTTTCCTTTCCCATCATCGAACGGGCAAAGGAGCCTCCGGGCGGTTGCCGTTTCCCGGACGGCCCCGGCCGCTCCCTTGCATTATCCCCCCACTGGGGATAGCCTTAAAGGCCTGGAAAAGGCGTCCATGAGCCCCTCTCGCAGCGGTCGTCGACGATTCCGTTTTCTTTTTTGGCCCTGGGGAACCGGATTTTCCCTGGTGGAATTGCTTGTTGGCTTCGCCCTCCTGTCGGCGGTGTTCCTCGTCGGATCCCGGTTTTTCTCCAAAATCAGCGTCGGCGTGACCCGTTCCCGCTCGGGAACCACGGCGGCGCAATTGACCGAACGAACGCTCAACCGAATGTTGGCCTCCCCGATCAATCGGTTGCTCGTGGGGACGACCCTCACCGCGATCCCGGGCATCGATGTGGCGTTGAACGCCGATGTGGTGAATTACCCGCCGGAAACGTCCCAGGTCGGTTCCACCTCGTTCGTGACATACGCCTTGGTCGAAAAAGTCATTCAAAACGGCGCCGGCCAGTCGCTCACGGTCGTGGCGTCCCCCGGCGATGCGGAGACGAACATGCGGCGCATCACGGTGACCACGGTTTGGACCGAAAACGGTCACACGCGTCGGTACACCTCGGCCAAGGTTAAACAGGTCGGGTTGGATCTTGAGACCCCGGCCGTTCTTCGCGGCACCGTCACGGACAACCTGGGAACGCCCCTGCGGGGCGTCCAAATCAATGTTCTTCAATCCCACATCGGTAGCTCGGGAGGCAATTACCGCAACTACGACGGTAAATACACCCGATCCGATGGCACCTACGAGTTGCAGGTGTATTCCGGAATATACAGCGTGGAGGCGCGTCTCCCGGGCAAGGACTCCCAGATCGCGACGGACGTTCGAATCACCACGGCGATCTCCCCCGTCCAATTGAATTTCACTTTGCAACCGCGGAGCACGGGGCAGATGTCCGGGAAAATATGGTACCACCTGGGCCCCGTCATCTCCCAGGTGGTGGGGGACACGGTGACCGCGTCGGGCTTTCACCAGGAATACGTCGAACTTTTTTTGGCGGAGGCCCAGGTCAACAACCTTTGGTCCAACAACTACGGTTACACCCTGTCCCTTCCCAGCGCCATCTGGCGGCGCTGGGGTCTTCGATTTCAGCGTCGGACCGGGCAGGACGCCTCGGCCAAGCCCATCAAATTGCGTTGGATTGATGAACCGCCCGTCAGCGGCACCTATTATTTTGAACGCCCCTACGTGATTTTCGCCAACACCAACCCGGTGGTGATCAACGGCGTCTCCCGGCAGGTTCACGCCGTGTGGGACACGACGACCACCGGCGTCGGCAGTAATTTTGATTACTGGGGGGTGGCGGCGGGGGGGCATTTCACGGCGGCGGATCCGAACATTTTCCCGGTGGCCGAGGACGGGGTCGGCGGGACGACCCCGGAAGCGGAGGGCGCCGGTGCCTTGGAGTTGTACGACACGACGCTCGGCCTGGTTTACGATCGTGTGGGGTGGAGTCGGGGCCCGGGATTGGACCCGGCTTTTTCCGAAGGGACGGCGATTCAAGGCGGTGGAACGGGACTGCGGCGGGGCGAACAGTTCGTTCGGTATTCCAGCACCGCGGGCATTGACCGCACCTACGGATCGGCCTACGACAGCGGCAACAACGACCTGGATTTTGGCGACGTGTTCCCGATGACCTATCGGCCTTTTGAATGGCAGGACAACACGAACCTTTCCGGCGCCTACTGGCAGGCGGGAGCGGCCCCCCGCTGTTTGGCCGGAACGGTCGACCCGACGCTCATTCTGACGGGCGGGGATGAAATGTCCGATGTCGTCCGCGGAACCGTCACCACGGTGGGCGGGCGTCCGGTGGTGAATTACAGTTTGACGATGGGGACGGGCACTTATCCCGTCTTTTGGTCCACCGCGCTGGGCCGCGGCTACACAACCGCGTTTGATAACAGCTACAAACAATTTTATATCGCTCGGGGAACCTCGGTGGTGACGGATCTTCACGCCTACAACTATCAATTTATCAATCCCGGGTTTTTCCCCGGGGGAAGCGTCACCGAGGGGACGTATCGGAACGGATTGGGGATGCCCGTGCCCAACGTTGCCGTCGCGGGACAAACCCGCAACGCCGGCGGGGGCGTCCCGACCATCGCGCTGGACAACAACGCTTTTTACCCCATGAACGCCGTGAAGGTCACCAACGCGGCCGGATTTTATCGGACCCTCAGCTGGGGCGGCCTTTACATCAGCAACAACGACAGCGAGGCCCAATACGTGAATTTTGCCTCGACCCCCGGCGGGAACACGCCGCTGGATCTGGTTCGCAACGCGACCGCGTTCCTTCGAGGGCGGGTGGTCTTGTCCGACGGGGTCTCCCCCGCCGAGGGCTTCCTGGTGAAAATATACTACTGCTGTTCCCGTTCGACGGTGCGGAACCAGACGAGCGTCCAATACAACGGCTATTTTGATACCTACGTCGGCACCGGAACGTGGGAAATTGTTCCCACCAACAACACGAATTACACCATCAACGAAATCACGAGCCCCGAGAGCGCCACCGTCAGCGTGGGTTTCGTGGACGAGGGCAACACGATCTTTGCCGGTTCGTTCACGGTCGTCAACAACGCCTGCCAGGTGGCGGGAAGGGTGACGAACGGGGGGGCCCCGGTGGCGTCGGGCGTGTTGGTGACGGCGGTTCCGGCCGCGGTGAACGCGTCTTTCTTAACGGCGCTCTCCACGACGGGGGCCACCACCAACGCGGGGTGGGTGAGCGCACTCTCGGACGAACGCGGGAACTATCAAATTCGTGCGCCAACCCCGGGAAATTACAACCTCTACGCGTTTTTCTCCGACTTGGTGGATGGGACGGTGACCGTGCGCCAAAGCACCCCGACGGCGGTGGTCCTTTCGTCGGGTTCGACGCTGACGAGCGATATCAATTTTTGATTCGATCCGGCCGACGGATTCCGAGAATGGGTTTAAAAGCGAGGATCGCGGGATGACGAAGCGGAAAAGCAACGCACGGGGCTCGTTGGTGGTCCTCTTGGTGGTGGGCATGGCGTTGCTCATGCTTCTCATTCCGCCGTTGACCCAATGGCTGCGGAAGGACGCGAAAGACGCCGTTCGGTATCAACGGGCCCTCCAATCCTCCAACCTGGCGGAAGCCGCCCTGGAAAAAGTGGAATGGCGGCTTTCCGGCGACGCGGGGCTCGCGGCCGCGCTCGTGGCCGGATCCGCCCCCGCGGGTTTTCAGGGGGACGTGGAATACAACGACATCGAGGGCGGGGTCTACAAGGTGAACGTGGCGCTGAGCACCTCCGTCCACTCCACGGGATTCACGCTCACGATTCGGGCGAAAGAAAATCGAACCCAGGTCGTTAAAGCGGTTCAGGCGACCTACGTGAAGCCCGAATTTAAAGTCGCGGCGCCGGTGGGCTACATCAGCGCCAACGGCATCTTCGCCGACATTCATTGGTCGCCCATCGTCGCAAGTTATATTTCCGGTCCGGGGATGTCGTTGCCCGACTACCCCCGCCTTCTTTCCGGCGGGTACATCACGAACGTCGATACGACCCCCGCCTTGCCGAACAGCGGGGTGGGGTGGGCGTCCTACGATCCCGATTTGGCGGACAATCAGTACCCGGTAGTCGATTACGCGTACTACAAGGAAAAGGCCACGCTCACCCGTTTGCCCGCCAGCACCGCCGGTGGTTCCATTCAAATCTTTCCGACCCGATCGGACAACGTCATTTTCGTTCCCAACGGGGCCGCCCCCGTCAGCAATCCCGTCGGAAGCGGCTATTTCCCCGGGTCGGACAACGTCTTGAATCA
>DAOQNO010000049.1:0-7702 GCA_035332125.1 Elusimicrobiota bacterium
GGCGGAAGCGGTGTCCCCCTGGATCTCGAAGCCCAGGTCCCGGATCATGTCCCGGTCCGCCTGGGCGGCCTGGCCCTTGGTGGTCAGGTAATCCCCCACGAAGATGGAGTTGGCGACGAAGAGCCCCAAAGGTTGCAGGGAGCGTAGGTGCAGTTCCCGCCCGCCCGCGACGCGAAGCTCCGAGTCGGGGCAGAGGAATCGGAAGAGGCAGAGAATCTTCAGGGCGGCCGTGGGCGTCACGTCGTTGCGGTTCGCCATCGGCGTTCCCGCCACGGGAATCAGGAAATTGACGGGGATGGAATCCACCTTCATCTCCCGCAACCGGTAGGCCACGTCCAGGATGTCCTCGGGGGTCTCGCCCATGCCGAAGAGGGCGCCGCTGCAGGGCGAGAGGCCGCCGCTTTTGGCCCGGCCGACGGTGTCCACGCGGTCCTGATGGGTGTGGGTGTGGCAAATTTCGCCGTAATGGCGTTCGCTGGTGTTCAGGTTGTGGTTGTAGGCGTCGACGCCCGAGTCCGCCAACCGCTCCGCCTGACCGTCTTTCAAGAGGCCGAGGGAAGCGCAGATTTCCAGGGTGGGGTGTTTTTCCTTCACGGCCCGGACCGTCTTTTCCAGCCCCGCGATGTCCCGCTCCGAAGGGCCGCGCATGGACGCCACCAGGCAGAGGCGCGCGGCGCCCGAGGCCACGGCCCGGTCGGCCAGGTCCATGACTTCCTGGGCGCTCATCATCCGGTATTTCTCCACCGGGGCCTTCGATATTTTGGATTGGGTGCAATAGGAACAGTCCTCGGCGCACAGGCCGCTCTGGAGGTTGACCAGGTAGTTGAGTTTCACCCGGCGGCCGAAGTGGGCAACGCGCACCCGGTGGGCGGCGTTCAAGAGGGACAGGACGTCCTCGTCGGGCCAGGCCAGCACGGCCCGGGCTTCGTCGCGGGTCAGGGGGGCGCCGGACAGGCTTTTATCGGCCAGGGCGCGGGGGTCCAAACGGTCGAGAACGGGGGGATTCATGGGGTCTCCTTAGACGGAAATAGGAGTCCATGAAACCAAACGGAGCGGGGATTGTCAACCGGCGATTCGCCGGTAGGTTGACAATGGATCAGCGGGGCGGGTGGAGGAGTTTTTGCATCACCGAGGAATCCACATACTCCGTGGCGGAACGGGTCTTCTTGTAAACCACGATGAATTCCAAGCCGGTGAGAAAATGATGGGAAATGTCCGTGGGTTGGGACCACACCACGCGGGCGATGGCCGAGATCTTCTGTTTCTCCTCCGTCATATGAATGGACAAGGCGAGAATCGTTCCCTTGGTGAGTTTCTCGGCCAGGACCAACCCGACCCCTTTGACGCTGATGTTGTCGGATTTGGAGGGAAGGTAGGGCTGAAGGGCCGTGGAGGCCACCACGGGTTCCTCGGCCATGATCTTGTAAAGAACGGGCAGCTTTAAATCGATGCGGGGATAGAGGCGTTGCTCGGCCCCGGAGGGCGGCGGCGCGGCGTGACCGGCCGGCGCGGCGCCCGGAGCCGAATCCCCGGGCTTGGGGGGGCGGATCCCCTGGGGGGACCAATGAAAGGCTTTTGGATCGTTGGCATCGGGTTCCGGCGTGTCGGTCACCGCGTCCTCCCCTAAAAAAAAACTCACCGTCGGTCCGTCGCCTCGATGTCGGAAGGCCCTCGGCGGATGGTCTCCACGTGTTTTGCGGCCCGTCGGTTGTCCTTTTTTATACCCCCGAAAGGGGACTTTTTCAAGGGCCGGGGGCCCTACATTTCGTCGGGGGCGTCGACGGCCAGCAGGCCCAGGCCCGTGCGGATCACCCCGCGCACGCCCCCCGCCAGGGCCAGGCGGAAGGCCGTCACGCCGGGCGCCTCGTCGAGCACCCGGCAGGACTCGTAAAAGCGGTGGTAATCCGCCGAGAGTTTGAGCAAATAGTCGGTCAAATGATGCGGGGTCAGGTCCTTGGCGCATTGGTCGAGCACATCGGGAAAACCCGCCAAGCGCACCAGCAGGGCCCGTTCCGCGGGCTCCAACCGCGGCGGGGCGGGAAATCGTTCGGGCGCGGCCGTGTCCACGCCCCGCTTGGCGGCTTCCCGGAAAAGGGCGGCGCAGCGGGCGTGGACGTATTTCACGTAGAAGACGGGGTTTTCCGAAGCCTGCTTTTTGGCCAGATCCAAATCAAACTCCAAATGGCTGTTGGGACCCCGGAGGGCGTAGAAAAACCGGCTGGCGTCTTTCCCCACGTCCTCGACGACTTCGGCCAGGGTCACGAATTCCCCCGTCCGAGTCGACATGGCCACGGGTTTTCCCCCGCGAAGGAGCGTCACCAGTTGGTAGAGGAGGATCGTCAGGCGTTCCGGGTCGAAGCCCAGCGACTGGACGGCCGCCTTGACCCGGGCGACGTACCCGTGATGGTCGGTCCCCCAAATGTCCACCAGTCGATCGAACCCCCGGCGGAACTTTTCGTGGTGGTAGGCGATGTCCGAGGCGAAATAGGTCGGGCGTTCGTCCCGGCGCATAAGGACCCGGTCCTTGTCGTCGCCGTATTTCGTGGACAAAAACCACAGGGCGCCGTCCTCGTCCTTCAAATCCCCCCGCTCCCGGAGCGCGGCGAAGGATTCCTCCACTTTGTTTTGTTCGTAAAGGCGGGATTCGGGGTACCACGCGTCGTGAACCACGCCGAAAGCCGCCAAATCCTTTTTAATGCCGTCGATGATGATGGCTTGGCCCTCGTCCCGGAAAAAGGCGATCCCCCGGGGACGGACCGTCCCGGCGGGATGCCGGCGGCGGACTTCCTCCGCGACGCCGACCATGTAGGCCCCCTTGTAGAGGTCTTCGGGTTTTTTGGCCTTGTAGGCCGCCCGCTCGGCGTCGTCCAAATAGGACGGGTCGATCTCCTCCATCCGCCACATGACGGAGGCGCCCAGATTTTCCATTTGGTTGCCGATGTTGTTGACGTAATATTCCGTCGTCACGTCGTAGCCCAAATGGCGGAACACCCGGGAAAGGGAGTCCCCCAGGGCGGCGCCGCGGCCGTGGCCCACGTGCAGGGGCCCGTTCGGGTTGGCGCTCACAAATTCGATCAGGACTTTTTGACCGGTGTGGGCGGGGCGGCGGCCGTAGGCGGCCCCGGCGGTCAGGAGACCGCGCAACGCGGCCAGCAACCAACCGGCGCTCAGGGAAAAATTGAGAAAACCCGGCCCGGCGATTTCCGTTTTTTCGAACAAATCCCCTGTCGGGATTTTGGCGAGGATTTCCTGGGCCACCTGGCGGGGGTTTTTCTTGGCCCGCTTGGCCGCCGCGAGGGGCCACTGGGAGGCCAAATCCCCGGGAACGTGGGGCGGCGGGGCGTCGACCGAAAGGGCCGCCGCGTCCACGGGGAAAGGTTCGGGCTGCTCGGCCGCCCATTGGCGGCAGGCGCCCAACAGGGCGTTCCGGACGATTTCTTTCATGGAGGGCCGCTATTGTAGCAGAAGGTCAGCGGGTTGGGTTCGGCGCGCGGCGGGAGCGGGACGGCCGGGCGGACGCTCGGGCGGCGCGCTCCGCCCAGGGCATCGATTTGGCCCCCTCCCACAAACGCTCCAATCCGTAAAACAGCCGGGCGGATTCCGTCAACAGATGGACCACCAGGCCGCCGAAATCCAGGACCCGCCAGGGGGCCGACCCCCGGCCTTCCCGGCGCAGGGGACGCAGTCCCTTTCCTTTCAACGACTCTTCAATGGCGTCTTCGGCGGCTTGGATCTGGGGGTTGGAATCGCAGGTGGCCACGACGTAAAAATCGGCGACGCCGGACAGGCGGCGAACGTCCCACAGGCGGATGTCCCGGGCTTTTTTATCGTCCGCGCCCCGGGCGGCCAGTCGAGCGGCGGCCAAAAACCGCCGGGCGGAGGCCGTGGAAGTCAACGGGAGGCCGGCTTTCGGGGAATCGACGGGCCCTTCAACGGCGGTCCAGCCGGGCCCGGCGAAGGCGTTCCTCGGCCCGGCGCTCTTCGTGCAAAGCGGCGTTCTCGAAGGCCGGCGCGATCAAATTGGCCACGCTGGCCAGGGTGCGACGGTGCCCCGCGGTGAAAAAACCCCGTTCGCCGTTGTGGCCCAACACCATGAATCCCGCCGGACGCTTGTCCCCCGGGACCGGCGCGGCCAACACCGATCGAAAGGCCGGCCACTGGGCCCGCACCGCGTCGATGAAACGGGCGTCGGATTCCCAATCGGGCGCGAGCAGGCACTCGCCCTTTTCCGCCATCCAGTAAAACAGGGGGTCCGTCGAAGGGCGGGCCGTCCGCAACCGCTCCGGCCAGCCGCCCACCGCGGCGACGCCCTCGTATTCGCTCCCGAAGGGGTCCCAGACAAAAAACGCCCCCTGGATTTCGCCGTTGAACGGTTGGGCCATGACGTCCAACAGGCGCCCCGCCATGTCCTTGATTTCCAGATTCTGAACCAAGACCCGGCTCACTTCAAAGAAGGCGGCCATTTCCCGGGTCGTGTCGCGCAGGCGCGCGCTCAAGGTGGTCACAAAGGGGAGCAGGAATTTCAGGGGGATCTTCGAGTCGTCGGCCAGCCAGCGGCCGAAGTCCTTGGCCGAGAGGGAGAGCACTTCGCCGTCGGCGGCCGCCACCGCCGCCGCCGACCGGTCTTCCTTCTCCAACAGCGCCATTTCGCCGAAGAAATCGCCCGCGCCGAGGACCGCCAAGGTTTTAAAGGTGCCCTTGGCCGCGTCCAGGGTTTTCTGAATGGCCACCCGCCCGGACAGGACGAAATAAACCGCGTCGCCGGGATCGCCTTCGGCGAAAAGGGTGTCGCCGGATTTCACGGACCGCGACTCCAATCGCTCCGCCAGGAGCGCGCGAACGGGGTCCGGCAGGCCCGCGAACAGCGGAAGGTCCTTCAGGCGGTCGACGGGAACCACGTCAGCCCGCCCGCCCCCCGCCGCGCAACCCCGGGGGCAGGTCCACGGGGATTTCGGCGTGCTGGGTGAGAAGGCCTTCCGATTGCAATTTGATTTTCAAGTCGTTGGGGTTCGGGGAGTAGCTCATGGCCTCCTCGATTTCGACCATGTGTTTTTGAATCATTCGGAAGAGGGCTTGGTTAAAGGTCTGCATCTTGTAAAACTCCGCCGAGTCCTCGATGGCCTTGCCGATGGCGCCGATTTTGTTGTCCTCGATCAATTTCTCGATCGTCGGCGAATTGATCAGGATTTCCTGCAGGGCGATGCGGCCTTTTCCGTCGGCTTTCTTAATGAGGCGCTGAGCGGACACGCCCAACAAGCACTTGGCCAGCTGCATGCGGATCTGATTGTGCTGATCCGGCGGAAAGGTGTCGATGATCCGGTCGATGGACTGTTTGGCGTCGTTGGTGTGAAGGGTGCCGAGCACCAAATGGCCGGTTTCGGCCGCGTTCATGGCGGTCGTCATGGTTTCGGCGTCCCGGAGCTCGCCGATCAAAATCACGTCGGGGTCCTGGCGCAGGGCGCGGCGGAGTCCCTGGGAAAAGTCGTGGGTGTCCACCCCCACTTCCCGCTGGTTGATGACGGCCTTTTTATCCTCGTAGACGTATTCGATGGGGTCTTCCAGGGTGATGATGTGGACGGCCTGGGTGCTGTTGATGTGGTCCAAAATGGCGGCCAGCGTCGTCGTCTTGCCCGAGCCCGTGGGGCCCGTCACGAGAAAGAACCCCTGCCGGCGGGAAACGATTTCCTTGAGCACCGGGGCGAGCCCCAGGGACTCGATGGTCGGGATCTGCGCCGGGATCATCCGGAACACGGCGCCGATGGCGCCCTTTTGGTAAAAAGCGTTTCCGCGGTAACGGGCGATGCCTCGAAGGTAAAACGAGAAGTCCAATTCCCGGTCCCGCTCCAGCAGGGTCCGTTGGGCCGTGTTGATCACGGAATAAACGTGGTTCAACACCTCGTCCATGGTGAGGGGGGCTTCCCCCGCCACCGGCGTGATTTCGCCCTGAAGCCGGATGAGGGGCGGACGGCCCACTTTCAAATGAAGGTCGCTGGCGCCTTCCTTGTGAACCACCTGCAATAGCTGTTGAATGCTCATGCCCATGAAGTCCTCCTCAATGCATCGCCCTCAAACCCTTGCAACAAACGCGCCACCGGCCCGGTAAGTATCGCCCCGGGACATCGGAAAATCAATGCAAATCAGTAGACAACGGAACGGTTGCTTTCCACCCGCGGACCCGAACCGTGGCCGCTGTATTCCCGCAGTTTTTGGGGGTCCGAGGCCTTGGCCAGGGCGTCCTCAAAGGAAATCATGCCGGAATTGACCAGGTCCGCCAGGGCCCGATCCAGGGGCACCATGCCGTATTTGGAACCGGTTTCGATGGCCCCGTAGATCATGTGGGTTTTCCCCTCCCGGATCAGGTTGGCGATGGCGGGGGTCACCACCATCACTTCCCGGGCGGCCACGCGGCCGTGGCCGTCGGTCACGGGCACGAGGGTTTGGCAGACCACGCCTTTCAACACCGTCGACAGTTGCACGCGCACCTGTTGTTGCTGGTGGGGCGGGAAGACGTCGATGATGCGGTCAACGGTTTGGGCGGCGTCGGTCGTGTGCAGGGTCGCGAAGCACAGGTGGCCCGTTTCGGCCGCGGTCAGCGCCATGGAAATCGTCTCGATGTCCCGCATTTCGCCGATCAAGATGACGTCGGGGTCCTGGCGGAGGGCGTGTTTCAGGGCCTCCTGGAAACTGTGGGTGGAATGCCCGACCTCCCGCTGCCGGACGATGCACCGTTTCGGTTCGTAGACGAATTCGATGGGGTCTTCGACGGTCAAAATGTGCTGGCGGCGGACCTGATTGATGATTTCAATCAAGGCGGCCAGGGTGGTCGATTTGCCGGCGCCCGTGGCGCCCGTCACCAGGACCAGGCCCCGGGACAGGTTGGCGAATTCCAAAATCGCGGGGGACAATTTGATTTCGTCGGGCGCGGGCACCTTGGAGGCGATCACCCGCAAGACGGCCTCGATGCCGTTGATCTGCATGAGGACGTTGACGCGGAAGCGGGCCAACCCGGCGATGGAGAAGGAGCAGTCGAGTTCGAGGTTTTGCTCGAATTTCTGCTTTTGCTCGTCGTAGAGCATGGAATAAATCAGTCGTTTCGCCTCTTCCGAGGTCAAGGCGGGCAGTCCCGGCATGTCCAGGACCTCGCCGTGCACCCGGGTCATGGGCGGACGGCCGATCAGCAAATGCACGTCGGACGCTCCCTGCTTGACGGCCAATCGCAGGATATCGATCATCTCCATCGGTCAACCTCCCGGTTGTTGAAACGCGTGTTATCGTTCGGTGCCCGCAAAATCTTCGCCCAACACCACCTCGACGTCGGTCCGAAGGGCCGGGTCGGCGTCCGAATAAGCGCCCAACAAACCCAACCGATCCGCCACCCGGCGCGCCCGCTCAAAGTGCCCCGAACGGTCCACCACCCGGCTTTTGTTCTGCCGCCCGGTGTAATTGCCCCAGTCGATGACGTCGAATCCGTCCCGGCGTAGTCGTCGCGTGACCTCCAGGGCCAAACCCGCCCGTCCCGACGCGTTCCACACCTTGACGGTGGGAGCCCGGCCCGCTTCCGGCGCCGGCCCCCCGGTCGCTTCCGGACCCTCGGCTTCCCTTGAAGAATCCTCCGCGCTGACGGCGTCCGCGGCCCCCGCCGACTCGCCTTTGAGAATCTGCTGAACCACGTAGGCCGCCCGGTCCTTGTCCATCTCCCAGT
>DAOQNO010000050.1:0-7664 GCA_035332125.1 Elusimicrobiota bacterium
CGTCTGTACTCCGCCCTCTTTACCTTTCCGTCCTCGGGGGCGGCTATTTTTGGTTGGTGGGCACGCTCATCTTTATCGGGTTGCCCGTTTACGCGAAAACCCAGCTCGGCGGCGACGAGGCCTTGATTGGGCGACTGATGACCGTGCTGTCCCTGGGCATCGCCCTGGGTTCGGGCCTGGCGGGAAAATTGTCCGGGAACACGGTCGAATTGGGGCTCGTGCCCCTGGGGGCCCTGGGCCTCGGTTTGGCGGCCCTCGACCTGGCCTTCGCGGCGCCGAACCTTCACCGTGTGATGTGGGATTTGGCCCTCCTGGGGGCGGCGGGGGGATTTTTTATCGTGCCCTTGAACGCGCTGTTGCAGTCCCGAAGTCCCCGGGACCGGCGCGGAACCATGGTGGCCACGGCCAACATCGTGAGTTTTCTCGGGATCGGCGGCGCCTCCCTGGTCTACTTTCTTCTAACGGATCCCCTCGCCCTGGGCTATTCCCCGGCCCGGGCCTGGTTCCTGGTGGCGCTGGGCGCCCTGGGCGCCACCGTCTATGTCTTTTCCCTGTTGGCGCCGGCCGTGATTCGTTTCGCGGCCTGGGTGCTGACCCACACGGGGTACCGGGTCACGACCCTCGGGGCCGAAAACATCCCCGCCCGGGGCGGGGCCCTTCTGGTGTCCAATCACTTGTCCTACGCCGATCCGTTTTTGATGACGGCGGCCGTGCCGCGTCGGGTGCGTTTTATGATGATGCGCCCCCTCTACAACTACCGGCCCCTCACCTGGTTTTTCAAAATGATGGGGGCCATCCCCATCGCCGGAAACGACGGCCCCAAAAAGTTCATGGCGAGCATCGAGCAGGCCCGGCAGGCCCTGCGGGAGGGGCACATCGTTTGCATTTTCGCCGAAGGGGCCATTTCGCGCCTGGCCCAACTGCTCGGATTCCGCAAAGGGCTGGAGGCGATCGCCAAGGACTTGGACGTCCCCATCGTTCCCGTCCATTTGGACCGCGTGTGGGGGAGCGTGTTCAGTTTCGAGCGGGGAAAATTTATTTGGAAAATGCCCCGGCAAATTCCCTACCCCGTGACCGTGTCCTTCGGGACGGCCTTGCCCTCCTCGACCCGGGCGGACCGCGTCCGGCAGGACGTGCTGGAATTGGCGAGCCGCGCTTTTGAACAGCGCCTGGCGGGCCTGCGCCCGCTGCATCAATATTTTTTCCGGATCGCCCGCCGCCAATGGTTCCACCCCGCCGTGTCCGATTCCACCGGCTTGCGCCTGGGGTACGGGCGCCTTGTGACGGCGGCCGCCTTCCTGGCCGGGAAGTTGGACGTGTTGCTTCCGTCCGAGAAAAACGTGGGAATCCTTCTGCCCCCGGGCGTTCCCGGCCTATTGACCAACCTAGCGCTCCTCTTCGCCGGCCGGGTGCCCGTGAACTTGAACTACTCCCTGGGCCGCCCCGTCGTCGACCAAATTTGCCGGGACGCCGGGGTCTCCCGGGTGATCACCGCCCGGAAAATGCTCGAGGCGCTCAAGTGGGGGGAGGAGCCTTGCGCCGTTTATCTGGAAGACCTTCCGCGCCCCTCGAAACTTCGGGGTCTCTGGATGTTCGCGGGCCTTCGCGCCTTGCCCGCCCGGTGGGCGGAGCGGTGGTGGCTTCCCAAATCCGACGCGACCATGGACGACGTGGCCGCCCTGCTTTTCACCAGCGGCAGCACGGGCCAGCCCAAGGGCGTCACCCTGACGCACAAGAACGTCCACGCCAACATCCAAGGACTTCAAGAGACTTTCCAGCTGACGCCGAGGGACAAGATCGTCGGCGTTCTGCCGTTTTTCCATTCCTTCGGATTCACGGGTACGATGTGGCTGCCCATCCTGGCCGGGGCCCAGGCCGCCTACCATCGAAGTCCCCTGGAACCTCTGGCCATCAAAAAGTTGATCAAAGAGGAAAAGGCCACCGTTCTTTTGGCGACGCCCACCTTTCTGCAGATGTGGCTCAAAAAATTCACCCGGGAGGACGTGGCGACCCTCCGGTTCGCCTTGACCGGGGCGGAAAAACTCCAGCCCGGGTTTGCCAAGGATTTTCAGGACACGCTGGGGGTCCCTCTGTTGGAGGGGTACGGCACGACGGAGTTGTCGCCCGCGGCCTGCGTGAGCGTGCTGGACGTCCACCACCTCACCGAACACCAGATCGGCCACAAGCCGGGAAAGGTGGGGCGGCCTCTCCCGGGCGTGTCGGTCCGGATCGTCGATCCCGAGTCCGGCGCCGCCGTTCCCGACGGCCGCCCGGGGTTGCTCCTGGTCAAAGGCCCCAACGTGATGCGGGGGTACTGGGGATTGCCCGAAAAAACGGCCGAGGTGCTCCGGGACGGCTGGTATGTGACGGGCGACATCGCCGCCGTGGACGAGGACGGCTTTGTCGAGATCACCGACCGGCTGTCGCGGTTTTCCAAGATCGGCGGCGAAATGGTTCCCCACATGCTGGTGGAGCGCCGGCTCTGGGAATTGTCCGGCGAGCCCGAAGCTCAATTCCTCGTGCTGTCGGCGCCCGACGAGAAAAAAGGGGAAAAGCTCGTGGTGCTCCATTTCAACGTCGCCCAGGACATCGACGCCCTGGTGGCCAAACTGGCCGTGGCCGACATGCCCCGGTTGTGGATTCCGGACCGCCGCTGTTTCTACAAAATCGACGCCTGGCCCACCCTCGCCTCCGGCAAGGTCGACATGGTGTCGGCCCGGAAAATCGCCCAAAACCTGCTCGACGCTTCCCCCAAGTAATTGCCCGCCCCTCGAAAGGCCGCCGTCGAACGCCGCCTTGTCAAAGCGTCGATTCAGCGTTAGACTGGGGGATATGCGCGTGACGCAAAACATCGTTCAAAGGGCCGCCCTGGCGTTCGCCCTGGGCTTCTCGGCGTCGCCGGGCCGGGCGGCGTCGGTCTCGGCGGATTTCCTCCGTCTGGGAAACGGCGCCCGCGCGGCGGCCCTGGGGAACGCCTCCACGGCCCTCGTCAACGACGCCACCGCCATCGCTTGGAACCCCGCCGCCTTGACGCGCTTGAAAACAAAAACCGCCACCCTCATGCACGCGAGCTATCTGGATTCCGCCTACACGTACCAATTCGCCGCCTACGGCCAATCGGTGGGCGCGTCCCTCGGGTTCGGCCTCGGCGTTCAGTATTTGTCGGTGGGGGCGCTGCCGCAAACGGATTTGACGGGAACCGAGATCGGGTCCTTTTCACCCAACGATCTGGCGGTTTCCGCCGGGGGCGCCTGGTCCTTCGGCGGAAACTCCGTCGGACTGACGGCCAAATGGATTCGAAGCGAAATCGTCAAGTCGGCTCAGACCGTCGCCGGGGACATCGGCTTCTTGTCGGCCCCGTTGTGGGAGAACCGCCTCCGCGTGGGGCTCGTGGCGGCGAATCTCGGCGGAGGATTGAAATACGATCGGGAAAAAAGCGATTTGCCCCTGGTGGTCCGGGCGGGGGCGGCCCTTCGGGTTAAAACGGTCTGGACCCTGACCGCCGATGCCGAGAAACCGAAGAGCGGGGACGCGGTGTTCGGGGGCGGCTCCGAATACCGTTGGACCCCCGGCCCCCGTTGGACTCTGGCCGGCCGCCTCGGCTACAGCAACCGGGCCCGGGACATTCGGGGGGTCACCGGCGTCAGCGGCGGCCTCGGCGTCCTCTACAAAAAAATCCAAATCGACTACGCCCTCGTGCCCTACGGGGACGTGGGGCTCACGCACCTCGTTTCCCTCACCACGTATTTCTAAATCGCGCGTCCGCGCGTAAATTTCCCTTGTGAATTGACCCGTTCCGGGATACCCTCTAGGGGAGATGGGTTCCGAAAAAGACAACAATTCAAAATCAACCAACGGCGACGGGTCCTCCCGGCGAATATTGGTCGTGTCCCGGGTGGGCTGCGTGGGGGACCTTTGCCGCCAGCTTCAAACCGAGGGTCACCACGTCCGCTACTTTATTGAAAGCAAGGGCGACAAGGACGTCTCCGACGGCTTCGTCGAGAAAACCGACGATTGGAAGGCCCTTCGCGCCTGGGCCGACCTCGTGATCTTCGACGATTCGGATTTCGGTCGGGACGCGGAAGCCCTGCGCCGGGACGGCAAGCCCGTGGTGGGCGGCACCGTCTACACCGACCGACTGGAGGACGATCGGGATTTCGGCCAGCAGGAAATGAAAGCCGCCGGCATGACCATCCTCCCCAACTGGACGTTCACCTCCTTTGAAGAAGCCGTGGCCTTCGTTAAAAAAAACCCCGACCGGTACGTGGTCAAACCCTCCGGCAGCGCCCAGAACGAAAAAGTGCTTTCTTACGTGGGCCAGGAGGAGGACGGCCAGGACGTCGTCGCCATTTTGGAGCGGTACAAGAAGGGGTGGGCCCGTCAGATCCGCTCCTTCCAAGTCCAGAAATTCGCCGCCGGGGTCGAGGTCGCCATCGGCGCGTTTTTCAACGGGAAGGAATTCCTGTCCCCGGCCTGCGTCAACTTCGAACACAAAAAAATGTTCAACGAGGACATCGGTCCCGCCACCGGCGAAATGGGCACGTCCATGTTTTGGATGACGGACAGCGCCCTTTACCGGGAGACCATCGCCAAAATGGCGTCCCGCTTGGCGGCGGTCGGTTTCGTGGGCTATTTCGACATCAATTGCATCGCCACGCCCCGGGCGATTTACCCCTTGGAATGCACGCCCCGGTTCGGCTACCCGACGCTCAGCATCCAAATGGAAGGGGTGACCAGCCGGTGGGGGGATTTGTTCTACGGGCTGGCCACGGGCCAGACGCCGGTCCTCAAGACCAAAAAAGGCTATCAGGTGGGGGTGGTGATCGCCGTGCCGCCCTTTCCCTTCGAGGACGCGACGGCCTTTCGCAAATATTCCGAAGGCGCCGTGGTAATTTTCAAAAAGCCCGTCACGGAGGGCCTCTACCCCGGCGACATCAAGCTGGTGGACGGGGACTGGGTGCTGGCGGGGCAATCGGGATACGCCCTGGTGGCCACGGGTTCCGGCCCCACCATGGACGAAGCGGCCCGGGAAGCCTACGGACGGGTCAAGAACGTCATCATTCCCAACATGTTTTACCGCACCGACATCGGGGAGCGCTGGCGTCGGGACGGCGACCTACTTCGGACCTGGGGTTACCTCCGGTAAGGCGGGGCCCGTCGAAACGAACACGTGGGTTTCGTCCCACTCGGCGTGAAGCCGGCGGACGGCGGCCACTTCCTCCCGAAATCTCTTTTTAAGTCGACGCTCCGCCTCCCGGGTCGTCAGGCCCCGAACCCGGAACCCCGCCAGGGCCTCTTGAATTCGCCGGGCTTCCCGATCGTTGATGGCCACGTGGACGGCCTCGTGTTCCCGGAGTTTGGCCGAAGGCGCAACGTGGAATTCGCGCCGGCTGGCCGCCGTCACCGTCAATCGACGGGCCACCACGAGGTCGCCGGTTCGCGCCAACTCGTACTTCAGGCGGAAGGTCCCTTCGGTTTCCGCCAGGCCCGCCCCGCGGGTTGGGGTCTCGGGCGCGGCGCGGGTCAGGGCCGCCGAGGAAAGCCGAACGGATCCGAAGGGCCAGGACAGGGTCGATTCGTCGCCCCCGGTGGCAAGGCTGGCCGAGGAGGATCGGGGAATCCGCAGTCCGTCCTCCGCGCGACCGGGCACGGCCAGCGCGCCCAAAATGAAAACCAAGGCCCATTGTTTCACGGTCGGATTCTATAAAAAGCGATCGCCGGTCGCGGCCGTTGACAGACACGCCCGGATGGCCTACCCTTAAAGGCGAGGACTCCCATGAAAAGCACCGTGCACATTTTGATCCCCTTCGACCTGGGGCTTGAATTGGATTTCGTCGGCCCCGACGCCACCGCCGTGGCCAAGGAAATTTCGAGCCATCCCATCCGCGATCTGGCCTTCGAGGGCCGTCGGTTCGCCGACATCCGCCTGGCGGCGCAGATTTACAAGTTCGGGGTGGGCCTCCTGGCGCTGTCCTTCGCCGCCGACGGTGACCTGGATTTTTTCGCGGCCCTGTCCTGCCGCACCGAGGCCCTGCAGGTCGAAGGGGCCCCCATCATCCCCTGGGCCAAAACCCTGGTGGACGGGGTGATCGGCAGTGCCCGGCGCTTCGCCAGCCACACCTACAACCGGCGGCTGGAGGACGTGGACCCCTTCCCCATATTCGTCTTCGACAAAGGCGGCGTGACCGACGCGGCGGAGTTCGTGGCCACCCACGAGAAAGCCTTGACCGGCATCGTGTCGGGCGAGCCCAACTACGACGCCCTGTCGGATTTCGTATTGGCCCAGGAAAAGATCCGGAATTTCGGTTATTACGAAAACGAGCTCATTTTGATCAAGCGCTTCGGCGCCGTGGTTTCCTCGGAGGAATCGGGCACCATCGTCGAGCTCATCCGGTTGGCCTATTCCCTTTATTGGAGCCTGCGGGCGTACAATTTCTTTTTGGAAAAGGAAATCGACCAGGCCCAGGAGTTGTTGGCGGACCTGCCCCCCTATTACAAGTTTTGGGCCATGCCCTCCCGGTACCAGACGTTTTCCCGGGAAGCCATGGATTTCGTCCGCGACAAGCTGGCCATCGTGGACAGCCTCCACAACGTGCAGGCCAACATTCCCCGCATCGACTCGGACTGGCACCTGCGCACCATTTACAAAAACGTCGAAAAGGAATTCGACATCGACGAGCTTTCCAAAGCCGTGGACACGAAACTCGAGCGGATCGAGCAGTCGTACAACTCCGCCCGGGATTTCATTTCAACCAATTTCTTCATCGCGGTGGAAATCGTGTTGATTCTCTCCCTGGCCTGGATGATGCTGGACACCGGCCTTCTTTTCATCATCGCCCATAAATAACGCCGTTTGA
The DNA here is from genome assembly GCA_035332125.1 of Elusimicrobiota bacterium. Lineage (GTDB taxonomy): Bacteria > Elusimicrobiota > Elusimicrobia > FEN-1173 > FEN-1173 > JADKIY01. Next base: position 6,858 of record DAOQNO010000050.1, read on the forward strand.
CACCCCCCGACGGGGTGTGGTATTCTCCCCGCCACGGGTCCGTCCGGAGCCCCCGCCGCGGTTCGCGCGGGGTCGGAGGCGGGACCGCAGATTTTCGGGAGGAAACCGTACATGTCCGATGCGTCCGTGGAATACACTTTGGTCGTCGTCAAACCCGACGGCCTTAAAAAATCTTTGACCGGCAACATTTTGACGAAATTGGCCGAGGCCCGGTTCATGATCATCGGCGCCAAGGTTCTCCGGGTGTCCCGGGAGTTGGCCGAACAACATTACCAACACCTGAAGGGCAAGCCGTTCTTCAACGATTTGATCGACTACATTCAAGGAAAGCCCTACGGGCCGGATTTCGAGCGCGTCATGGCCCTCGTCTACAAGGGCCCCAACGCCATCAAGAAAATCCGGGAAATCGCCGGCGCCACGAACCCCGAGGAAGCCGACTCCGTCTCCATCCGCGGGGCTTTCGGCCGGATCACCACCAAGGGGGTTTTTGAGAACGTCATTCACGCGTCGTCCGACGCCAAGGATTCCGAGCGGGAAATCAAGTTGTGGTTCCGGCCGGAAGAGATCGTCGGCGAAATCTACCCGACCAAAAAGGTTCAATCCCAGGCCCACGAAGTCGTCGCCTGGGCCTAAGCCGGGCCCGCGGTGGATTTTTAAGCGGGAAAAGAGTAAAATAGCTCTTCAACGCCGGCCGATGGGCACCGCGCCCCCGGCCGCGTTTTTTTGGGGGCGGAACGATGCGTCCGCTCGGGTTCATTCGATCAATATTTAAGGAGGACGGCGCCAACGCAGTGCTTTTGGTGCCGG
>DAOQNO010000051.1:0-7635 GCA_035332125.1 Elusimicrobiota bacterium
ACCGGCCTCGCCCTGGATCTCGGCGACGGCGCCCGGCCCGACACCGACGTCGATCAACGTTTTGAATCCACGCCCGCCCACCGTTGGCTGACCCAGCACGCCCGGGAACACGGGTTTGAACTGTCCTTTCCCAAGGACAATCCCCAGGGCGTCAGCCACGAACCCTGGCATTGGCGGTGGATCGGCTCCGCCGAAGGAAAACGCCTTTTCCACCCCGCGGACCGTCCGTAACCCCGCGGTTCCCACAAGGTATAATTGGTTTTTGATTCCCACTAAAAGAGGTTCCCATGGCCGGCGAATATATTTTTACGATTGAAGATCTCTCCAAATCCTTCGGGCCGAAGAAGTTGTTCGAAGGCATTTATCTCTCCTTTTACCACAAAGCCAAAATCGGCATCGTGGGCGAAAACGGCTCCGGCAAATCCACCCTGCTCCGCATCATGGCCGGCGTGGAAAAAGATTTCCGCGGCAAAGCCGAAGCCAAAAAAGGCGCTAAAATCGGCTACCTCCCCCAGGAACCCCGCCTCGACCCGACGAAAACCGTCCGGGAGGAGGTGGAGGAAGCCTTCGCCGACATCAAGAAAATGCTGGCCGATTACGACAAAATTTCCGAAAGCATGTCCGGGGAGCTTTCCCCGGACGACATGGAAAAGGCCCTGGAAAAAATGGGCCGCCTGCAGGAGCAAATCGAAGCCGTGGACGGGTGGAACCTGAAACGCCAGGTGGACGTGGCCATGGACGCCCTGCTCCTGCCCGAGGACACCACGCTCTGCAACGTGCTCTCCGGCGGCGAGGCCCGCCGGGTGGCCCTCTGCAAGCTGCTGTTGCTCAAACCCGACATGCTCCTCCTGGACGAGCCCACCAACCACCTGGACGCCGAAACGGTGGCCTGGCTGGAAAACGCCCTCAAGGAGTACCCCGGCAACGTCATCGTCGTCACCCACGACCGTTATTTCCTGGATAACATCACCCAGTGGATCCTGGAATTGGACCACGGCAAAGGCATTCCCTTCGAGGGCAGCTACCACGAATGGTTGGCGGCCAAGGCCAAACGGCTGGCCGACGAAGACAAGCGGGCCTCGGCCATGCAGAAACACTTGGAAAAGGAATTGGAATGGATGCGCCAGACCCCCTCGGGCCGCCGAACCAAAAGCAAAGCCCGCGTCCGCGACTACGAAGCCCTGGCCTCCCAACAGAAAACCGTCGACGTCAACAGCCTGGACATCTAAGTCGTTCCGGGGCCCAAGCTCGGAAACCGGGTCGTGGATTTTGAAAACGTCTCCAAGGCGTACGGCGACAACGGCCTGATGAAAGACGTGAGTTTCAGCGTTCCCCGGGGCGCCATCGTGGGCCTCGTGGGCCCGAACGGCGTCGGAAAAACCACGCTCTTCCGCATGCTGGTCGGCCAGGAAAAACCCGACGCCGGGCAAGTCAAGATCGGCGAAACGGTCGTGTTCTCCTACGTCGACCAGAAACGCGAAGACCTCTCCCCGGACAAAACCGTCTTCCAGGAAATTTCCGGCGGCAGCGACCTCCTCAAATTCGGCGACAAGGAAGTGCCCGCCCGGGTCTATCTGACGCGGTTCAATTTCCGGGGCGTCGACCAGCAAAAGAAAGTCGGCTCCCTCTCGGGCGGCGAACGCAACCGCCTTCACCTGGCCAAGCAGATGCTCAAGGGCGGCAACGTCCTGCTCTTGGACGAACCCACCAACGACCTGGACGTGGACACCATCCGCGCCCTGGAGGACGCCCTCCTAGATTTCTCCGGCTGCGTGATGGTCATCAGCCACGACCGCTTTTTCCTGGACCGCATCTGCTCCCACCTGATCGTCTACGAAGGCGAAGGCAAGCTGCGCTGGTTTGAAGGCAACTTCCAGGAATACGAAGCCAAACGTCGGGAAGAATTGGGCGGCCGGGAAGAATCCCGCCGGTCCAAGTACAAAAAGCTCTCCCTGCGCTGACCCCGTGCCCGGACAGCGGAAGGCGGCCGCCCGACTGGTTCGGGCCCTGGCGCGCTCGTCGCCGTCGCCCGACAGAGACAACCTCGCAAAAAAGGCTCTGGCCCGCTTTCGCCCTACCGCGAACCCCTGGGGCGATGTTTTTTACGTCCTCCACCTGACCGACCAGCGGTTGATCACCAGCGCCAACACGGTCATGGATGAAAACCGGCGGTCCTTTCTTCTCGCGGTTCGGGGTTTCGCCCGGGCGGAGGTCCTTTGGCGGTGCACCGACCTCGGCCTCCCCCCGGAGGAAGCCGACCGCCGATGGCGCCGGGCCCGTCCCCGCCTTTTCCACGTGGATCTTCGGCGCGGCGTCCTCGCCCCCGCGACGGCGTCGTCCTATCACAAAGCCCGAAAAGACGCCGACCGGTCGGCGCGCGCCTTTGCCCTGCTGTCCCCCGATTCAAAAAAGCCGGTTTTGGATGCCCTCGCCGAACGCCTGCGCTGGGTGTGGCCCCGCCGCCGGTTCCCGGCCCTGCGTTATCGGACCGCCGGATGACTCCGACCGCCGTCATTCTCGAAGCCCGGAACCTGGGCAAATCCTATCGGGTCAACGGGCGCCCGTTGCCAATTCTTCGCGACATCTCCTTTCAATTGGCCGCGGGCGAATCGGTCGCGATCCAAGGGGTTTCGGGGAGCGGCAAATCCACGCTGCTTTCCCTCCTGGCCGGGTTGGACCGACCCACCGCCGGCGAAATCATCCTCGAAAACGAACGCCTGGACCTTCTGCCCGAAAAGGAATTGGCGAGGATTCGCCGGGAAAAAATCGGTTTCGTCTTCCAGGCCTTTCATCTGGTGCCCAGCCTGACGGTGTTGGAAAACGTGCTTTTACCGGCCGCTTTCCGTTCGGGCGCCTTTTCGGAGGACCGGGGGCGGGCGCTGCTGGACCGCGTCGGCCTGGCCGACCGCGCCGGGCATTTTCCGGATCAACTGTCCGGGGGGGAAAAACAACGGGCCGCCCTGGCCCGGGCCCTGGTCAACGCACCCAAGCTCATTTTCGCCGACGAACCGACCGGCAACCTGGACTCCAAAAACGGCCGGGCGGTTCTGGACCTCCTGGAGGAACACACCCGGACGGCGGGGCGGGCCCTCGTCCTCGTCACCCACGACGACGCGGTGGCTTCCCGGGCGGACCGACGCCTGCGGCTGATCGACGGCGCCCTGGCGCCGGCCCCGTGACCCCCTTCCATCTGGCCCGACGGGAAATTCGCCACCGACCGCTCCACGCCGCGCTCTTCGTTCTGAGCGTCGCTCTGGGCTCCGGCGTGTTGCTGGGGCTGTCGGGTTTCAACGCCGCGGTGGAAACCGGCGTTCAACGGCAGGCCCGGGAACTCTGGGCCGCCGACATCACGGTCGAAGGCACCCCGGGTTTCCTGGACGACCTCGAGGTCTGGGCGACCGGCCGCTGGCCCGGACTTCGGTCGGCCCGCACCGTGGACACGGTCTCCATGCTCCGAGCCGCCGACGGGGAAGGCGTGACCCGGGCGACCCTGTCGGGCCTTTCCCCCGGCTATCCTCTCTACGGGACCATCGGCACCGGTTCCGGGCGATCCTTGACCGACGCCCTGACCGCGGGGGCCGTGGCTTCGCCGAAAATATTGGCGCAATTGAACCTCGCCGTCGGCGACGAATTGGTCCTCGGCCGCCGGCGCGTGCCCATCGCGGACACCCTGGCGGCCCGCACCGACGCCCCGGCTTCCTTCTTTGAGTTCGCCCCCAGCCTTCTTTTGCCCCTGGACACCTTGGAAGACTCCGGCCTGTTGGGCCCCGGCAGCCGAAGCCTCAACAAGCTGTATCTCAACCTCCCGCCGGGGGTGGCCCTGGAACCCGTTTTGGAAGAAGTCAAAAAACGCGCCGCGGCCGAGACCACGGACGTAAAATCCTGGGCCACGGACAACCCGGGCGTCCTTCGTTTCATTCAAAACACCCTCACCTATTTAAATTTCCTCGGGCTCTTCCTTCTGGCCCTGGCCGGCATCGGCGTGGCCAGCGCCCTGCAATCGGCCATCGCCGCTTCGCTTCGATCCCTGGGCATGATGCGGGCGCTGGGCGCTCCCCGCGGATTTCTGTTCCGCCTCTGGGGGGCCTGGATCGCCCTTTTATTGACCGGGGGCCTCGGGGGCGGGCTGGCTTTGGGACGGTTGGTTTCCTTCCTCCTGGCCCGGTTGTTCGGGGACATGATCCCGGTGAGCGTTTCCCTCGGGTTCCCGGGGACCGCCCTTCTTCAGACCACGGGACTCGCGGCCGCGGCCGTCGGGCTTTTCGCCCTTCTTCCGCTGTGGCGCCTGGCGGAGATTTCGCCCAATTCCATTTTGGCCTGGGACCTGCCGCAAATTCTTCCTTCGCCCCGGAAAGCGTTGATGGCGGGGATCGCGTTCGCCCCGTTGTTTTACGGGCTCGTGGTTCTTCAAGTGCGGCGGCCGGGATTGGCCCTGGAATACCTGCTCGCCATCGCGGGGTTGATCCTGGGCGCGGCACTTTTGGTCGCTTTCCTATCGGGGCTTCTTCGGCGGGCGCTTCGCCTCTCCCGGGCGCTGACGCCGCGACTGACTCTCCGGTCTCTGGCCCGTCCGGGCTCCTTTCAAACCGCCGCCGGCGTGTCTTTGGCCCTCTCCTTCGCGGCCGTGTTGACCCTCGCTCTGACCCAGAAAAATCTGACGTCTCAACTGGTGGAATCTTTCCCGGAAAACATGCCCAACGTCTTTTTCATCAATGTGCAGGACGCCCAGATCCCCCGGTTCCGGGAAATCGTCAAAACCGATTTCCGCCTTTTCCCGCTCGTTCGCGGCCGGGTGGTGTCCGTAAACGGCGTGCCCGTCCGGGACCTGAACGCCCGGGCCCAACAACGCGGCGACGAGGGAGATTCCTTCACCCGGGAATTCGGCCTGACCTACGGCCCGGACCTTCTTCCGACGGACACGGTGGTCGCGGGGGGCGCCCTCTGGAACGACCGCATCGACGGACCCCAGGTGTCGGGCTTTATCGAACACCGTCGGCGGTTCGGATTGAACGTCGGCGACCGGTTGGAATTCAGCGTCCTGGGACGCCGCTTATCGGCCACGGTCAGTTCCCTGCGTTCCATTGATCAAAAAGTCCGACAGCCCTTTTTCTACTTTTACTTCAAACCGGGCCCCCTGGACCGCGTGCCCCACACCTTCATGGGCGGCGTCCATCTCGACCCAACCCGGCTTCTGAAAGTGGAAAAACAATTGACCCGGGAGCTACCCAACGTGACCACCATCGACGTGACGGCCATCGCCCGACTGACGGGCAAAATTCTGGGTCGGCTCGCCCGGGTGGTGAACGCCCTGGGCCTTTTCACCTTTGCCGCCGGGCTGTTGCTCTTGACCTCCAGCCTCCTGGCCGGACTGGCCGACCGCCAGCGGGAAGCGGTCCTTTACCGAACCCTGGGGGGCACCCTCCCTCAAATCCTGCGCGTGTTCCTGCTCGAACATCTGCTTCGGGGCGCCGCCGCCTCGTTGACCGCTCTGATCCTGGGCACGGTGGCGGCTTGGGTTCTCATCCACCGTGTCATGGATTTGCCCTTTGCCGTGCCCTGGGGTTCCGTCTTCTTCGGGCTTTCGACGGCGACTCTTTTCCTGGGCGCCTTTTCCCTGGCGCTCTCCGTCCGGGCCCTGCGTACGGCCCCCATGGAAGTTCTCCGCTATGAATAAATTCCTGGCCGCCGGCCTTCTGATCCTGGCCGCCTGCGGGCGAAACGCCCCGCCGCCGCCTCCGGCGTCGCCGCCCCCGGCCCTTCACATTCTCTGTTTCGGCGACAGCTTGACCGCGGGGAAAGACCTTCCCGATCCCGAACACCAGTCCTACCCGGCCCTGCTGGAAAAACGACTGAAAGAGGCGGGGTACTCGGTCCGTGTGACCAACGCCGGTCAGTCCGGGGACACCACCTTTGAGGCCCTGGCCCGGCTGGATTTCAGCCTGGAGGACCGGCCGGACATCGTCGTCGTCTGCCTGGGCTCCAACGACGTGTTCCAGGGGAAAAACATCGCCGACACGGAAACAAATCTGCGGGAAATCCTTCGTCGGGCCCGGGCGGCGGGGGCCCGGACGATTCTCTGTCAAATGCGGATTTACATAAATTTTGGTTTCGGCTGGGCCGCCCGTTATGAGAAGATATTCCCGCGGGTGGCCGAGGACACGGGCGCGACGCTGGCGCCCTTTCCGCTCGAAGGGGTCGCGGCCCACCCGTCCAAAAATTTATCCGATGGGATTCATCCCAACGCCGAGGGATACGGGATTTTTGTCGACACCATTTATCCGACGGTGGAAAAAGCGGTCAAAAAACGCCTAAAGGAAAAACAATGAAGGGACCCCTCGCCCGGGAACGACGCCGTGGCCGGTAACGCGCCCCTCGCTGGGCCCGGAAAAACCGTTGCCGTCATCGGCGCCACCAACGATCGGGCCAAATTCGGCAACAAGTCGGTCCGCGCCCATTTAAAGGCCGGCTACACGGTTTATCCCGTCCATCCCCGGGAAACCACCGTCGAAGGTCTGCCGGTTTTCAAATCCATCCGCGACGTTCCAAACGTGGATCGGGTCACGGTCTATATTCCCCCGGGAGCCCTGCTGCAAATACTCCCGGACATCGCCGCCAAGCAACCGAAGGAACTCTTTTTGAATCCCGGCACCGAAAGCCCGGAAGTCTTGGAAAAGGCCCGGTCCTTGGGCCTCCAACCAATCCAGGCCTGCAGCATCGTCGATCTGGGCTACGCCTCTTCTCATTTCTGACATGCGCCCCCGGACCCTTCTCTTGATCCCGCTGCTCGCCGCCCCCGCCCTGGGCGCGGGGCGCATGAGCCTCAAAGAATTCAACGAGGGCCGGGAGGAAATCCGCCTTCTCACGCTGGAACGCGTTCGGACGGTGCCCGAAGATTCCCGGGCCATCGTCACGGGCGAGTCCCGGTTGCGGGAGCTCTTCGAGGAATACCAGGTGCGGGGCGGAACGCCCCCCGTTCGATTGTCCGCCGACACCTCCGCCCTCCGCGGCGAAAGCCAGAAGCTGATTCGCCTGCGGGCCGCGGGACGGACCCCCCCCGCCGACCCCGCCGTGGCGGCGCTCGTGGAAAAAAGATGGAACTTGTACTTGGCCCAACTCGACGCGTTAAAAGAGACGGCGGCCGCCGACCAGCGGGCGGGAAAATCGGAAAGTTCCGTTTACTGGGCCGCGCTCCGCGCCTTCGACCGACTGCTGGAGCAAACCGATAAAAAACTCCTACACAACACCCCCCCCGGGGAACGAAGTTTAACCGACGCCTTCGCCCGGGACCGGACCGATTTATTGATGGCTCTGGAATCGGGCCCCAAAAAAACCCGGGGCCCCGTCAAAGTGGTGGCGCCGGAGATCCACGCGCCGTCCATGACCATGGACATTTCGGCCTTTTATCACGCGGTGGATTCGCTTCCCGAGGCGCGCCCGCTCACCAAGGGCGCCTGGACCGTTCCCGTCGGCGCCCGCACGGTAACGGAGCGGCGGGCGGGCGTTCGCCTGGTGGTTCGTCCGGCCGCGGGCCAAGGCCTCGCCTACATTGGTTCCGAAACCGTCGATTTTCAGTATGGGTACCTGGTGATTCCGGCCGAAACGGCTTATTATTTTGAAAACACGGGGACGACCCCC
>DAOQNO010000052.1:0-7483 GCA_035332125.1 Elusimicrobiota bacterium
TCGGCTACACCCCCGCCGCGGCGCCCGCCCCCGCCTCCCCGCAATAGTCTTTTTTCAGATTCCCAGGACCCCCGGTTCGGCCCCGCGCCGAGCCGGGGGTTTTTCTTTTCCACCGACGGAAACCATCGACTTGACATCCCCCCGACTTTAGGTAGAATATGCCGAATGGCAGTGGACGGTATCCTGCTGCAAAAGGATGGTAAAAGATGTACTTAAAGCGCCTCGAGATGGTCGGCTTCAAATCCTTCGCCGAACGCACCCGCCTGGAGTTTGAACCCGGCGTCACCGCCATTGTGGGTCCCAACGGATGCGGCAAATCCAACGTGGTGGACGCCGTCCGCTGGTGTCTGGGCGAAATGAGCGCCAAATCCCTTCGTTCCAAAGTCCTGGTCGACGTCATTTTCAACGGCTCCGCCAATCGCGCCCCCTCCAACCTGTCCGAAGTCTCCATCACTTTTGATAACTCCAAGAACCGGCTTCCCATCGACTACACCGAGGTCACCATCACCCGTCGTCTTTTCCGTTCCGGGGAATCCGAATACTTTTTGAACAAAACCCAATGCCGCCTGAAAGACATCCGCGAAATGCTGTTGGACACCGGGTTGGGCGAAGACGGGTATTCCATCATGGAGCAGGGAAAAGTGGAATACGTCCTGTCCGCCAAACCCGAAGAACGCCGGGAGTTGTTTGAGGAAGCCGCCGGTGTTTCGAAGTACAAGGCCCGGCGGGAGGAAGCCCTCCGCCGATTGGAGCGCACCCAGCTGGACCTGGACCGCCTTTCCGATGTGATCGCCCTCACCAAGGAGCAGATGGACAAGATCGAGGCGGCCGTGCGCAAAGCCCGGCAGTACCAAAAAATCCAGGAAAACCTCAAGGCCCTGGAAATCGCCCACGCCCTTTTCGAATCCAAGCAATTGGAAGAGCAGATGGACGCCATGCGGGCCGCCCAGACCGTGATGGAAAAGGATCTTCAGCAGCGGACGGCCGAAGCGGCCGCCCGGGAAGCCGAACGAACCCAACTGCACTGGGAAGAAACCCAGTGGGGCGAGAAGTTGGTCGAAGGCAACCGGCGACTTTCCGAGCTGGACGGCGCCATGGGCTTGACGGAGCAACGCCAAACCACCGCCCGGGAACGACAGGCGGAAATTCAATACCGCGATTTGGTCTTGGACGGCGAAATCGCCCAGGGCCAAACCCGGCTGGCCGAATTGGCCCGCCTGGCCGCCGACATCGAGGCGGGATTGGCCTCGGAGCGCGACACGGCCCGTCAATCGTCCGAAATCCTCGAGCGGGCCGAAAAACTGGCCGCCGAGAAAGCCGCTCTCTTGGCCGACGTCCAGAACGTGGCCAAGCAGGTGCAGGAAGCCCTTTGGAAAAACACCCAGGAACGGACGCGCCTGAACAACGACATCGTGGCCCAGCGGTCGCTGGAAACGCGGTTGGAAATGCAGTTGGCCCAATTCGCGAAGGAATTGACCAAGGCCGAAGAACGGATCGCCCAGGAACGGGCCGCCGTGACCGAGGCCCACCGCCTGTCCCTGGTGGACGGTGAAGGATTGGTGGGCGGCGAAGCGCGGGTCCGGTCGGCCCACGCGGCTCTGGACGGAGCGGACCGGGCCGTGGCCGAGGCGCAGGAGCGCCAGGCCCGCACCCAGGAGGAATTGTTCCGGGCCCAGGCCCAATTGGACGCCCAGGAGGAATGGGAAGCCTCCGACGTCTACGCCCGGGGCGTCCAATCCGTGTTGTCCGCCGGGTTGCCCGGAATCCACGGCCCGGTCGGCAAATTGATTTCGGTGTCCACGGCGGACGAAGTCGCCGTCCGACGCGCCCTGGGGGTCCACGTCAACGATTTGGTGGCCGACACCCTGGAGGACGCCCGGGCCGCCATCCGCTATTTGACGGACGGCGCCCACGGCCGGGCGCGGTTCCTGGTGTTGGACCGTCTTCCGGCGGCGCCGCCGGTGGTCTCCGCGCCGGCGGGCCAGAAAGCCCTGTTGGAAATGGCCCGGGCCGACGCCCGGTTTGAGCCCGTGGTTCGGCACCTCTTGAACGGGTGGTTCTCCGCCGACGGCGCGCTTTTCGGCGACGGCGTGTTGGAGGGGGGAAGCGAGAACGCGGCGGGGCCCGTCTTTGACGCCCTCCGTCGGGAAAATTTGCAGAAGGAAATCGCCGCCCACACGGCGGCGTTGGCCGAGGTTCAGCGCTCCAAAGCGTCTTTGGACGAGGCCCGACGCGGGGCCGCCGGCGAGTTGGACGCCGCCCGTCGCGCGTTGGAGGAAACCCGGGCCCGCCAGGCCGTTCGTTTGGAAGAACGCGAACGGGTGGAAAAGCAAATCGCTCTGGCCGAGCGCGAGCGCGATGTGATCACCGCCGAAATGGCCCGGGCCCGCGCCGAAGAGTCCCAGGCCCAGTCCTCCGCCGCGGCTCTGGAAGTCCGCTTGGAAGATCTGAAGACCGAGGAAGGGCGGTTGCGGGGCGAATGGGCCAACCTGCAAACGTCGCTCCAGGAGCGGCAAGCCGATAATTTCGCGGCGTCCTCCGAGTTGGCCGTGGCCCGGGAACGGGCCCACGGGCACGAGGAACGCCTGCGCTGGAAGGAAAAACAATTGTCCGACGTGGCGGCCGAGCGCCAAACCCTGTCCGTGGCCGTGGAAGCCAAAAGCCAGGAACGTTCCGGTTCCTCCACGAAAGTGGAGGAGCAGAAACGCATCGAACGGGAATCCGAAGCCCGGATTTCGGAATTGCTGGTGGAGCGCAAGGCGGCCGACGAGGCCCTGGAGGCCGTACAAGGCCAGCGCCGCGTGTTGGCCGAGAAAATCCAGACGGTCGAAAAATCCCTCGCCGAACTTCGGCGGGCCAACGACGAAATGCAACAACAGCTTCACGAGAAGAAACTCCAGCACGGCCACGCCCAATTCCGGATCGAGGCCCTGGAAACCCATCTCAAGGACCGATACCAAATGACGATCGCGGAAGCCCGGGAAGGCCACCCCGCGCCGACCGAGCCCGTGCCGGCCACGGAATTGGAAAAACTTCGTCGCCGCGTGGAGGGCCTGGGGCCCGTCAATTTGGCCGCTCCCGAGGAGCACGCCCAATTGGAGGAGCGTTACAGCTTCCTGCTGTCCCAACAGCAGGACCTGGTGAAGGCCAAGGAAGACTTGTTGAACACGATTCAGAAAATCAACGCGTCGACCCGGCTCAACCTGAAGGAAACCTTCGACAAGGTCCGGGAAAATTTCAAAACCATCTACAGCCAGTTGTTTCCGGGCGGGGAAGCCGACGTTCGCCTGACCGACGAAAACGACGTGTTGAACGCGGGCGTGGAGATCTACGCCCAGCCCCCGGGGAAAAAGCTGCAAAACATCACGTTGCTTTCCGGCGGCGAGAAGGCGCTCACGGCCCTGTCGTTGCTGTTCGCCTTCTACATGGTGCGGCCGGCGCCCTTCGCCATCCTGGACGAAGTCGACGCGCCGCTGGACGAGGCCAACGTCACGCGGTTCGTCACCTTGATCAAGGCTTTCACGGAACACGCCCAATTCATCGTCATCACCCACAACAAGCGCACCATGGAAACGGCCGACACGCTGTACGGCGTGACCATGGAGGTCCAGGGCGTTTCGCGCCTTCTGTCCGCCCGGCTTAAAACCTTGGAAGACCGCCGGGCCGCCCAAAGCCCCGAAGCGGTCCTGGCCTCCCCCGGCGGCGCCGGCTGACCGTGCCGGCGGCGGCTCCCCGGTCCCCGCGCCCGGCTCCCGTTCCCCGCGTCTCCGTCTTGGGCGTCCGCGTCGACGCCGTTTCCCCCGACGACGTCCTGCGTCGGGTGAACGAATTTCTGTCCCACCCGCGCCCCCGCCAAATCGCCACCGCCAATTCCTTGATGATCCTGGCGGCCGCGCGCCATCCGGGCCTCTCCCACGCCCTCGCCGCGGCGGATTTGGTCGTGCCCGATTCCGTCGGCGTCGTCTGGGCCGCGGCCCGGCGGGGCGCCCGGTTGATCCAGATCCCCGGGGTGGAATTGATGGAACGAATGTGCGCCGAGGCCGCGGACCGCGGGTGGACGGTTTATCTGTTGGGCGCGGCGCCGGGCGTGGCCGCCGCCGCGGCCGAGGCGCTCCAAAAACGGTATCCGCGCCTGCGGGTGGCGGGCGTGGACCACGGCTACTTTGCCCATGAAGAGGAAGCCGCCGTGATCGACCGGGTGGCTCAAACCGCCCCGGATTTTTTGTTCGTCGCCCTCGACACCCCCCGCCAGGACGCCTGGATCCACCAACACCTGGGCCGGTTGCGCGCGGGCGTGACCATGGGGGTGGGCGGCAGCTTTGACGTTTTCGCGGGTCGCGTTCCCCGGGCGCCGACGTGGATGCGCCGCGCCCGTTTGGAATGGTTGTTCCGCCTTTGGCGGGAACCCCGACGGATCGGGCGCATGGCCGAATTGCCCCGGTTTGTTTTTCGGGTCCTTCGGGAGCCGTCCGCCGCTCCCGGGGAACGATGATCCGACCGTCCCCCCGGTCCCGTCCGGGCGATCGTTCCCCCGTCGTCCCCGGCGGTCCGTTGATCTTGACGCCGCACGTCCGCCACTACCCCTGGGGCGGGCACGGGCCCTCGTCCTTTCTCCGTCGTTTCCTGGGGCGATCGGAACGAAGGCTCCCCTTCGCCGAAGCCTGGTTCGGCGCGCACCCCCTCGGGTCCTCGGCCGTGGCCGGGTCCCCTCAAACCTTGTACGACGTTTTGCGGCGCCGGGCTCCCGGCGGTTCCGCCGGCGCCTCGCCGCTCTCCTGCATGGCCAAAATCATCGACGTCCGACGACCCTTGTCCCTCCAAGTCCATCCGGGCGCCGCCGGGGCCCGCCGGGGTTTTCGTCGTGAAGACCGGGCCGGAATTCCGCGGGATTCGCCCCGTCGGGTCTTTCGGGATCCGAACGCCAAGCCGGAGTATCTGGTGGCCCTGACGTCCTTCGAATTGCTCGCCGGTTGGCTTCCCCGCGCCCGGTGGCGCGCGGACCGTTACTGCCGGGCCGTCCTGGCGGGCGCCCGGGTTCCATCGACGGCCGCGGTTCGATCCGTGGTGGGCCGCGTGACGGGGTTGTCGCCGGGGGCGGTCCGTCGTTTGGGTCGTCGCGTTTTTTCGGCCGTCCCCCGCTCGACCGGCGGGCGCACGGGGTGGTTGAATCGACTTTGGCGGGATCACGGGGAAACCCGGGGCGATCCGGCGACGCTGCTCGTCCCTTTCATGGCCTACCATCGATTGAAGCCGGGCGACGGATTGTTGGTGCCCGCCGGCGTCGCGCACACCTACCTGTCCGGCGCGGGTCTCGAGGCGATGCGGTCGTCGGACAACGTACTGCGCCTCGGATTGACCGAAAAGGCGCGGCGTCCGCGGGAGGCGCGATTGGCTCTGTCCCCGGCCGCGCGCCCGCGGCGCGTGCTTCGGGGCACCGCTCCCTTCCGGTCCGCCGATTTTCGCGTGACCCCGATGGGCGCCGGATCGCTCGCGTGGCGGGGGCCCGCGCTTTTCCTGCCGACCCACCGGGCCCTGACCTTGGCGATCGACGGCGGCGTGTTCCCGGTCCCCCGCGGTCGCGCCCTATTTCTGCCCGCCTCCGGGTCCGGGAATTCAGTATGAGATACGAACTACGTTTAATTCATGCACCGGTGCGCCACTGGTAAGCTCGGATACCATTACGGTTAACCGTGTCACCTACCTGCCGGGCACTACCTCAGTGACGGGAACCACCTGCGGTGTAAGTGTTGGTACAATCACCGTAACACCCACCGCGGGCACTCCCCCATATACCTATGTTTTAGACGGTGGTACGCCGCAAACGGCGCCCGGCCCCAATACATTCAACAATGTTTCAGCCGGTCCGCATACCGTGGTTGTCACCGACGCCACCGGTTGTACCAATACCTTCAATGTTGTAGTTCCTACAACAAATACCATCACCGCAACGGCTTCCACCACGGCGACATCATGCCCGCTCTCGTCCGATGGAACGATCACCATTACACCAACAACGGGCACCGCACCGTTCAGTTATTCGCTTGACGGCGGAACGCCGCAGGCATCGAATATATTTACCAATGTAACGGCTGGTCCGCACACCGTCAATTTTGTTGATGTGTTTGGATGCACCGGAACCGTGGTGATGACCGTAGCCGCGGGAAGCACCCCGCTTACCGCTACAGTGAATACAACACCTACTTCTTGTCCGACAGTAGCCGACGGAACCATTACCGTTACACCCACCAGCGGATCACCGGCTTATCTCTATCGCCTCGACGGCGGCCCGCAGCAGCCATCGAATGTATTTACCAATGTGGCGGCGGGGGCGCATACCGTAAACGTGATGGACCAATATGGCTGCGGCGGAAATTTCATTGTTGTGGTTAACCAGGGCCCGGGACTCACATCCACCATCAACGGTGGTAACCCGCCCTGCTCAAACATCAACAACGGAACCATCACCATTAACCCGACCAGCGGAACCGGGCCTTATCAATACTCACTGAACGGTGGCCCCACGCAACCGTCGAATGTTTTTACCGGACTGGCGCCCGGCTCCTATACCATTAATTTCACCGACGCGATCGGTTGCTCCGGAACCAATACCATCAACCTCACTACCAACCCGGCCATTACCAGTACCGCAACGCTGGCATCGCCGCTTTGCAATGGCGTAAGCAATGGAAGCATTACCCTCAATGCTTCGGGTGGCGTACCGCCCTATCAATACTCCATCAATAACGGAACAACATACCAGGCTTCTCCCACATTTGGCGGACTCCCGGCCGGATCATACAACTTCCTGGTGAAAGACGCGGCCGGCTGTGTGTTCGGCTTCACGTATACCCTTACCGAACCCGCCGTGGTAAATGCCGCGGCCGCCAATGGCATCGCCTCCTGCGCCAATAACGACGGCACGATCACCGTAACAGCCAACGGCGGAACGCCCGCGTATCAATACTCGATCAACAATGGCATCAGTTACCAGGCCTCGAACGTATTCCTGAATATGCCGGTGGGCAGCTACAATGCCATCCGGGTGAAAGATGCCAATGGCTGTATCGCCAGCGCCAATGCCGTGGTTACACTGAACGATACCATGCGCCTGGAACTGGGGACCGACAGCACGATCTGCTTCGGCAACAACATCACGCTCCTGCCGCAGACCAATGCACAAACGGATACCTTCCGCTGGACGCCTGCCGCCGGACTGAATTACGATACGGCCAAAAACCCGATCGCATCCCCGACTGATACGACCAAATATTACCTGCTGGCTAAGTGGGGCATCTGCCAGCGCCGCGATTCGATCACCATCAACATCCTGCATAAACCCATCGCCGATGCGGGCAGGGATACCACGATCTGTTTCAAGACAAATGCCCTGCTGGTTGGTACAGCCACTAATCTTTCCGGCACCGTGAACTATTCATGGGCTCCGCCGGATTCATTGAATACGCCCAACGCGGCTACCACCATC
>DAOQNO010000053.1:0-7480 GCA_035332125.1 Elusimicrobiota bacterium
GTGCACAACGAGAAACGGCTCCTTCAGGAAGCCGTCGACGCGCTGTTGGAAAACGGCGTCCACGGCAAGGTGGTGGTGGGCGCGGGCAACCGGCCGCTCAAGTCCCTCTCGGACATTTTGAAGGGCAAACAGGGCCGTTTCCGCCAGAACCTTCTCGGCAAACGGGTGGACTATTCCGGCCGCTCCGTCATCGTCGTGGGCCCGAATCTGAAGCTCCACCAGTGCGGTCTCCCCAAAGAGATGGCGCTCGAGCTCTTCAAGCCCTTCATCATCCACGAATTGATGAAACGCGAAAACTGCACCCTCCGGGCCGCCAAACGCATGTTGGAACGCGTGAAGCCCGAAGTGTGGGACATTTTGGAGCAGGTGACGAAAAGCCACCCCGTGCTCCTGAACCGCGCCCCGACCCTGCACCGCCTGGGCATCCAGGCCTTTATGCCGGTGCTCATCGAAGGCAAGGCCATCCAGTTGCACCCCCTGACCTGCGCCGCCTTCAACGCGGACTTCGACGGCGACCAGATGGCGGTCCACGTGCCGCTCTCGCTCGAAGCCCAGTTGGAAGCCCGCATTCTCATGATGGCCACCAACAACATTTTGTCGCCCGCCTCGGGCCGCCCCATCGCTGTGCCCAGCCAGGACATGGTCCTGGGCTGCGCCTACCTGACCAAGGAAAAACTCGGCGTCCCCGGCGAAGGCAAGATTTTCGGCACCCGGGAAGAAGTGATTTCCGTCGAACAAACCGGCGCCATCGATCTGCACGCCCGCATCAAAGTCGACGGGGTCAACCCGCTGACCGAAGAGGGCCTGGGCGAAAAAGACATCCACAACGCCGCCAAGTGGAAGCATTACACCACCGTCGGCCGCGTCATTTTCAACGAAGTCGTCCCGCCGGAACTCGGGTACCTCAACCAGCCGATCTCCAAAAAAGAGTTGGTCGGGTTGGTGGACCGTTGCTACCGCGAGCTGGGCGTCTCCCGCACCGTCGTGTTCCTGGACGAGGTCAAACGGCTCGGCTACCGCTATGCCACCCGCGCCGGGTTGTCGATTTCCATTTCCGAAATGCACATTCCGAAACTCAAGGAAGAGCTCGTTCGGAAAGCCAAAGTCGAAATCAAAGACATCGAAAAGCAGTCCAAGGCCGGCGTCATCACCGATTCCGAACGCTACAACAAGATCATCGACTTGTGGACCCACGTCACCGACCAAATCGCCGACGTCATGTTCGACGATATGAAGAAGACCGAGCTGGCCGTCTACAACCCCAAGGACGCCAAGTTCAACTCGGTGTTCATGATGGCCGACTCCGGCGCCCGGGGCAGCCGCCAGCAGATCCGGCAATTGGCCGGCATGCGCGGCTTGATGCAAAAACCCCAGAAAAAGATCACCGGCGCCGTCGGTGAAATCATCGAGTCCCCCATTATTTCGAACTTCCGCGAAGGGCTGACGGTGTTGGAATACTTCATCTCGACCCACGGCGGACGAAAAGGCTTGGCCGACACCGCGCTCAAAACCGCGGACGCCGGCTACCTCACCCGCCGTCTGGTGGACGTGGCCCACGACATCGTGGTCTCGACCGACGATTGCGGCACCATCAACGGCATCCGCATCGGCACCATCCGCTCGGGCGAAGACATCATCGAACCCTTGGAAGAGCGCCTCGTCGGCCGGTTCACCCTGGACAACGTGGTGAACCCCATGACGGACGAACCCCTGGTCACGCCGGGCCACATGATCACCGCGGCCCAGGCCAAACAGGTCGCGGCCTCGGGCATCGACCGCATCCGCATCCGCTCCGTCCTGACCTGCGAAGCCGAGCACGGCGTCTGCGCCAAGTGCTACGGGCTGAACCTGGCCAACGGCCGCTTGGTGGAAATCGGCGAAGCCGTGGGCGTCATCGCGGCCCAGTCCATCGGCGAACCCGGCACCCAGCTGACCCTCCGCACCTTCCACATCGGCGGCACGGCGAGCCGCGTCATTCAGCGCTCGCAAGTCGTCACCGAAAAGGGCGGCACGGTCAAGTTCATCAATTTCCGCACCATCAAAAACCGCAACGGCGAATTGATCTGCGTCTCCCGGAACGGCGTCCTCTCCATCCGCGAAACCGGCGGCGGCCAGGAACGGGAGCACTACGACATTCCCTACGGCGCGCGCCTCAAGATCGCCGACGGTAAGAAGGCGGAGTCCGGCGAGATTCTGGCCGAGTGGGACCCCTACTCCCTGCCCATCATTTCCGAGTACGAAGGCACCGTGAAGCTCCAGGACGTGGTGGACGGCATCACCATGCACGAAGAGCGCAACCGCATCACGGGCCTGATCGAACGCGTCATCATCGAACACCGCGCCGAACAGCTGCACCCCTCGGTCCTGGTCATGAAGGGCAACAAGAAGGAAGCCAGCTACCCCCTGCCCGTGGACACGAACATCGTGGCCCAGGACGGCGACAAGGTGGAGCCGGGCGACGTCGTGGCCAAGATTCCCCAGGAAGTGTCCAAAACCAAGGACATCACGGGCGGTCTGCCCCGCGTGGCGGAACTTTTTGAAGCGCGCAAACCGCGCAACTCGGCCGTCGTCTCCGAAATCGACGGCGTCGTGAAGCTCGGCCAGACGGCCCGCGGCACGATGAAGGTGACCGTGACCAACGAGGAAACGGGCCTGGCCCGGGACTACAGCATCCCCCAGGGCAAGCACCTGGTGGTGTACGAAGGCGACCGCGTCGGCGTGGGCGAACCCCTGACCGACGGCTCGGTCAACCCGCACGACATTCTCCGCGTGCGCGGCGCCAAGGAAGTCCAGGAATTTTTGGTCAACGAAATCCAGGAAGTGTACCGCCTGCAGGGCGTGGGCATGAACGACAAACACATCGAAATCATCGTTCGGCAGATGCTGTCCAACGTGCTCATCACCAAATCCGGCGACACGGATTTCCTGGCCGGCGAAGTGGTCTCCAAAGTCCGCTTCAACCGGGAAAACAAACGGGTGACGGACGCCAAGGGCGATCCGGCGGACGCCCAGCCGATTCTGCTCGGGATCACGAAGGCCTCGCTGTCGTCGGATTCCTTCATCTCGGCGGCCTCCTTCCAAGAAACGACCCGCGTCCTCACGGACGCCTCCGCCACGGGGCAGTTGGACCCCCTGCGGGGCTTGAAAGAGAACGTCATCATCGGGCACCTCATTCCAACGGGATCCGGATTTTACGACCGCGCGCGGGCCGACAAGGCCAAAGCGGCCGCTTCGGGGAGATAATCAATGACGACAACGAACCAATTGGTGCGCGCCGGCCGGGAGCCTCTCGGCTACAAAACCAAGGCGCCCGCCCTCAAATCCTCGCCGCAGCGCCGCGGGGTGTGCACGCGCGTCTACACGACGACGCCCAAAAAGCCCAACTCGGCCCTCCGCAAGGTCGCCCGCGTGAAGCTCTCGACGGGCATGGAAGTCACGGCCTACATCCCCGGCGTCGGCCACAATTTGCAGGAACACTCCATCGTGCTGGTGCGCGGCGGCCGCGTGAAGGACTTGCCCGGCGTGCGCTACCACATCATCCGCGGTCCCCTGGACGCCACGGGCGTTACGGACCGACGGCAGGGGCGCTCGAAGTACGGCGCCAAACGGCCCAAGGCCGCTGAGAAGAAATAACCGGGAAGGATAAACCATGCCCCGCAAACCACTCAAACCCCGCGAACGTCGCGGCATCCCGGACCCGGATTTCAAATTCGGTTCCACGCTGGCCTCGCGTTTCATCGGCCGCATCAATTTCGAAGGCAAGAAGATCACCGCCGAGAAGATTTTTTACGGCGCCCTCGACCAGATTCAAAAGAAGCTGAACGAAGACCCCATGGCGGTGTTCACCCGGGCCATCGAAAACGCCCGCCCCCACCTGGAAGTCCGCCCCCGCCGCGTCGGCGGCGCGACCTACCAGGTTCCCATGGAAGTGCGCCCGGAGCGCGGCGCCACCATCGCGTTCAAGTGGATTTTGCAGATCGCCCGGGGCAAGACCGGCAAGCCCATGGCGGACCGCCTCGCCGAGGAAATCCTCCTCTGCAGCAAAAAAGAAGGCGCCGTCATGAAGAAGCGCGAAGACACGCACAAAATGGCCGAAGCCAACCAGGCCTTCGCCCACTACCGCTGGTAGAATTTAAAAAAAAGGAAATCGAGACCGTCATGGCCCGTCAGTACCCTTTAAGCAAAGTCCGGAACATCGGCATCACCGCGCACATCGACGCGGGGAAAACCACCACGACCGAACGCGTGTTGTACTACACCGGCCGCATCCACAAGATCGGCGAGGTGCACGAAGGCACGACGACCATGGACTGGATGGAGCAGGAGCGCGAGCGCGGCATCACCATCACCTCGGCCGCGACCTACTGCCGCTGGCGGGACTGCCAAATCAACATCATCGACACCCCGGGCCACATCGATTTCACCGCGGAAGTGAACCGCTCCTTGCGCGTCTTGGACGGCGCGGTGGTGCTGTTGGACGGTTCCCAGGGCGTCGAGCCCCAATCGGAAACCAACTGGCGCCTGGCGGACCAATACCACGTGCCCCGTCTGATTTTCGCGAACAAAATGGACAAAGTCGGCGCCGATTTCTACGACTGCGAAAAGTCCGTGGCCGAAAAGCTCGGCGTGAAGGGCATTCCGATCCAGCTGCCCATCGGGGCCGAAGGCTCCTTCAAAGGCATCGTCGATTTGGTGGAGATGAACGCCCACGTCTGGTCGGGCGAGGAACTGGGCGCCGCCTTCGAGATCGTCGAGATCCCGGCGGACCTGAAGGAAAAAGCCAAGGCCTACCGCGAGCACCTGATCGAATCCCTGGCGGATTTCGACGACGAGTTCGCGACGAAATTTTTGGAAGGCAAAGAAATCTCCAAAGAGGAGATCAAGCGCGTCCTGCGGAAGGCCACGATCACCGGCAAATTCTTCCCCATGCTCTGCGGTTCCTCCTTCAAAAACAAAGGCGTGCAACCCATGTTGGACGCGGTGTGCGACTACCTGCCCGCCCCGACGGACCTTCCGGCCAAGGTCGGCCACGAACCGGGCACCGAGAAGGAATTGCTCCGGGAAGCCACCGACGACGGACCGTTCTCGGCCCTGGCCTTCAAGATTCAAAGCGACCCCCACGTGGGCAAAGTCACCTATTTCCGCGTCTACACGGGCGTCATCAAGTCCGGCTCCTACGTGTTCAACGCGAACACCGGCAACCGCGAGCGGCTGGGCCGCATCCTCCGCATGCACGCCAACAAGCGCGAGGAAATCGAACAGGTCAACGCGGGCGAAATCGCCGCCGGCGTCGGGCTCAAGGCCGTCAAGACCGGCCACACGCTCTGCGACGAGGAAAACCCGGTCATTTTGGAATCCATGAAGTTCCCCGAGCCGGTCATCTCGGTCGCCATCGAACCCAAGTCCAAGGCCGACGAGGAAAAGATGGGCGTGGCCCTGGCCCGCTTGGAAGACGAAGACCCGACCTTCCGCGTCCGCACCGACACGGAAACGAACCAAACGATCATCGCCGGCATGGGCGAACTGCACCTGGACATTCTCGTCGACCGCATGAAACGGGAATTCAACGTCCAGGCCAACGTCGGCCAGCCCCAGGTGGCCTACCGCGAAACCTTCCGCAAGAAGGTGGAGTCGGAAGGCAAATACATCAAGCAGACGGGCGGCCGCGGCCAATACGGCCACGTGTGGCTCGAGCTGGAACCCCTGGCCCCGGGCAGCGGCTTCGAATTTGTCGACAAGATCAAAAGCGGCCGCGTGCCCCGGGAATACATCCCCGCCGTGGAAAAAGGCCTGCGGGAATCCATGGAATCCGGTCCCATGGCCGGTTACCCCATGGTCGACTTCCGGGCGACGCTTTTTGACGGCAGCTTCCACGAAGTGGACTCCAACGAAATGGCCTTTAAGATCGCGGCCTCCCTCGCTTTGAAAGACGGCGTCCGCCGCGCGGGCGCGGTCCTGCTCGAGCCCATCATGCGCATCGACGTGACCACCCCCAAGGATTACCTGGGCGATGTCATGGGCGACTTGATGCGGCGCCGCGGCAAGATCGAAAGCCAGGACAACAAGGGCAACGTGACGATCATCCACGGCACCGTCCCCTTGAAGGAAATGTTTGGTTACGCGACGACGTTGCGGTCGCTCTCCCAGGGCCGGGCGAACTACAGCATGACGCCCAGCCATTACGAGGACGCGCCGAGCAACGTGCAAAAAGAGATCGTCGAAAAGTATCAAGGTGCGGTGAGCGCCGGAACCCTGGCGCGGTAGCTTTACCCCGACTCGCAGAACACTGAACGCAAGGAGCAACGACCATGGCAAAACCCAAATTTGAGCGCACGAAACCGCACGTGAACGTGGGGACGATCGGCCACGTGGACCACGGGAAAACGACGTTGACGGCGTCGATCCTGCAGGTGTTGTCGAAGCAGGGGAAAGCGCAGATCAAGTCGTACCAGGACATTGCGAAGGGCGGGACGGTGCGTGACGATTCGAAGATCGTGACGATCGCGGTGTCGCACGTGGAATACGAGTCGGAGAAGCGGCACTACGCGCACATCGACTGCCCGGGCCACGCGGACTACATCAAGAACATGATCACGGGCGCGGCGCAGATGGACGGGGCGATTTTGGTGGTGTCGGCGGCGGACGGGCCGATGCCGCAGACGCGGGAACACGTGCTGTTGGCGCGGCAGGTGAACGTGCCGAACCTGGTGGTGTTCCTGAACAAAGTGGATTTGGTGGACGACCCGGAGCTGTTGGACCTGGTGGAGATCGAAGTGCGGGACTTGTTGAAGAAATACGAGTTCCCCGGGGACAAGGTGCCGGTGATCCGCGGAAGCAGCATGAAGGCGATGCAGGGGGACCAGAGCGAGATCGGCGAGAAGTCGATCATGAAGCTGATGGAAGCCCTGGACAGCGCGATTCCGGACCCGAAGCGGGAACTGGACAAGCCGTGTTTGATGTCGGTGGAAGACGTGTTCACGATCACGGGACGCGGGACGGTGGCGACGGGGCGGATCGAGCGGGGTCGCATGAAGGTGGGCGACAACGTGGAGATCGTGGGGATCCAGGACACGAAGAAGTCGGTCGTGACGGGGATCGAAATGTTCCGGAAGGTGATGGACGAGGCGCAGGCCGGGGACAACGTGGGCGTGCTGCTGCGTGGGATCGAAAAGGACCAGATCGAGCGCGGGCAGGTGATTTGCGCGCCGGGGTCGATCCAACCGCACAAGAAGTTCAAGGGGCAGGTGTATATTTTGACGAAGGAAGAAGGCGGGCGTCACACGCCGTTCTTCAACGGATACCGGCCGCAGTTCTACGTGCGGACGACGGACGTGACGGGGAGTTTGAAGTTGAAGGCCGGGGTGGAGATGGTGATGCCCGGAGACAACGTGGAAGTGGAAGTGGAGTTGATGGTGCCGGTGGCGTTGGAGAAGAACGTGCGGTTCGCGATCCGCGAAGGCGGCCACACGGTGGGCGCCGG
>DAOQNO010000054.1:0-7460 GCA_035332125.1 Elusimicrobiota bacterium
CGAATCGGCAGCCAACCACATGCGACAGCAGAGATCCGGTCCCCAGCAGCAGGGCAGTTTTTCCATTCGATCGGGCCAAATCGGCTCCATCGGATCCGGCGAGGGCATCAAAGTTGGGGCCGGGGGCGCCGGGGCCATCGCGATTAAAACCACGAAAACCGGGTCGGTGGACGACGCGGTGTTGGATCCCATTCCGGTCCAGGACAAAGGGCGTTTCGGCGCTTTGGGGGGCGGCGACGGATCGGGGGGAACCCTGGCCGGCGGCGCCGCCCACGCGGGGGTTCCCGGCGGCACGGGGAACGTTTTCGCCGGCGGAGCGGCCGGGATCGCCACGGGGAGCGTTTCGCGCGCCCAACGGCCAGCCTTTACTATCACCGGCCCGTTGGGAGGCCGACAGGTCATTTACCAGGAAAAACCGGAATACCCAGCTATCCTGCGTGCGAAAGGCATTGAATCGGCCGTGCACCTCCGGTTCGTCGTCACGGCGGAGGGAAACGTCAAGGACGTGAGCATCGTCCGCACCTCGGGGTATCCCGACATGGACCGTTCGGCGGTGCGGGCCCTTCGCAAATGGTCCTTCGTACCCCTCGATCACTTTGAAGATCAGGAAGGCACGATCATTATGACGTTCTCGCTCCGATGATATTAAAATCGCGTTGGTGGGCGATGGTTTTGGCCGTTCTCCTGGCGGCGCCCTTGTACGCGGCGCGGAAAACCAAGGAACCGCCCAAGGAGGAGCGCGCCCGGCCGTCGGGAAAATCCCTCATCAAATCCGATTCCGGCCCCAAGGCGGAAGTCACGGCCAAAGGCTCCGCCGAGGCCCTGCCCGAGGACGTGGGGCTCAAAAAAGGCGACGACGAGGAATCCATGGACGTGACCATCACGGGCGAAGCCCGGGACGAAATTCCCGTGGTCCTGGACCCCCCGCCGCTGGACCTCCCCTTTAAAGACATCGCCGGCCTTTCCCGGGACGGGCAAACCGACCGCGTTTTGAACGGCCCGATGGAACACATCGGCGGCGGGGAACTCCTGTCCTTGGCCCTTCTGGCGCCGCGCCAGGTGATGGGCTCCCTCCCGGTGAACATTCCGACGCCCCCGTTTATTCAAATGGAATTGGCGCCGGGCATGGAAGCCGCCCATTGGGATTTTCGCGTCCTGGACGAAGCCAACCAAATGATTTATCGCGTGGAGGGCGACCAAATCCCCAAGGACTTGATCGTCTGGGACGGCCAGGACAAAGGATTGATGAAAATCCGCACCGGGCAGGTCTATACGCCCTTGCTCATTTTGACCGGGAAAAGCGGCAAAATCGACCGATTCTACGGCGAACCGGTGCTCTTCGACGTCATGCAATACACCCAGGGGGATATCCGCCGCACGGAGTTTCTAAACGAAAGCCTGTTCGGGACCGGGTCGGCCGACATTTTTCCGGAAATGGCGCCCCCCTTCAAATCGCTTTTAAGCCAAATGCGGCGAACCGTCGGCACCGTTTACCACGTGACCGTTTATTACACCCCCAACGAATTGTCTTTGGCCCGGGCGCGGCTCAAAACCCTTCAATCCCTTCTGGAACAGGCGCTCATGCTCGATTCCACGTCGTTCGTGTTTGAAGCCGCCCCCGCGGTCGAACGGGGCGACATCAGCGAAATCGTTTTTTCGGCCAAACTATGATCCCCTTCCGCCCGCCGTTCCGTTGGATTTTTGCCCTCGCCTTGGCCGCGTTTTTCTTCGGAACGGGGACGGTTCCGGCCCGCGCGGCCGACGACGTCGCCCAGATGATGGACAGCGCCATGAAATTGTACGAACAAGGGAATTACAAAAAGGCCATGCGCCTTTTTTTAAACGTCATCAACGCGGATCCCAACAACGCCGACGCCAAGGAATTCCGGAACCGTTGCATGGACAAGATCGTTGAAGGCGAGCTGGGGGTCCGCGTCGACAAACCCTCCAAAGTTCCCAATTTGCCGGGCCCCGGCCTCCGCGCGCCCGGCGCCGCCGTCACGCCGGGCGCGCCCCGGTCCATCCGCACCTTTCGGCCCCAATTTCGTCCCGGCCCCCGGGTCGCCGGGAACGCCAAAGGCAAGGGGAAAAAACCGGTCACCACCGTGGCGGCCGACAAACCCACGGCCAAGGATATTCTGGCCCAACGGGACGCCCTGGTGGAGGATTACCGGCGGAAAGTTCTCGGCAAAGAAAGCCCCGTGTGGCTGGACGATAAACGGAACGAAATCGAAGTCGTCCTCTACATGAACCGAATTTTCCTTCCCATGACCGATCAATTGACCACGGACTCCTACCCCATGCTCGAAGCGGCGGCCGCCGAAATCCGCGCCAACCCCAAAAAAGCCGTGTTTCTCCGGGCCGTCGACAACATGTCGCCGGCCGTCCGCCACACCATGATCGACCTCCCGGCGCGGCGGAGCGCCATTGTCTTCAGCTATTTCGTCCATTCCACCCTGGGCGACAAACGCCCCGCCGAAGCCTCACCGGCCCTCACGCCGGACGACCTGGCCGATTAGGCCAAAAATAAAAACCACCCAAAGGAACGACCGATGAACGCACGCCACGCCACACTGCTTTTACTTTTATTGGGAGCGACGCCCGGACCCCTGCGAGCCCGGCTGAACACCGTGGAACCTTGGGCCCCCGGTTTTGACACGAACCTTCCGATCCGGCGATGGAACCACGACGTGAACGTTCGCGTGGGTCGCGGGGCCCGGGGGACGGATCTCACCGAATTGTCCTACGCCCTCAGCCTCCCCGCCGGGGACAATTGGGAAATGGGCGGCCAATGGGGGTACACTTCCCTGGATGGCCAGAGCGCCCAAAGCGATTCCGGAATCAACGATTTGACCCTGGCGGCCAAATATCGGTGGCCCGCGACCGCCGTGCCGAAACCGGCGGCCGCCGTCGCGGAATTCGGTCTGTCGCTCCCCACCGGGGACGGGGACAAAGGTTTGGGCGCCGGCGGGGTCGGCTTTCTGGCCGGCGGGGGGGTCAGTTACCCCATCGCGTCCATCACCGGCTACGCCCGGGGCGAAATCGGGGTTTACACCGAGGGGTCGGGCACCCGCCGCGGCCGCACCCTCTCCTTCACGGTGGGCGGCGAACGCCGCATCGACGCGGAATGGACGGCGACGATGGACCTTCGCCTGGTGGACCACGGACGGGACAAAATCAACGGCGTCCGATCCCTGGATAAATCGTCCGAGGCCTACCTCGTTCCCGGCGGGTTTTGGTCCCCGCCCAACGCCCCGCTGGCGCTCCAGGGGGCCCTCTTGCTCGGTCTCACGCGGGACGCCTACGATTTCGGCCTTCTGGTCGGCGCCCGTTTTTGATCGACCGCCGTCGATCGCTCCCCGTTCTTTCCGTCGGATATTTTCTTGACAAGGGGGGAGAAATGCCCTTAAATGTGGCACCGGCCTAGACCGGTCTCAACCCCATGAGGCAAAACAAAGCCCCGCTCTTCGACACGTTGCTGGGCCACGCGAAAAACCGCGTGGTCTCTTTTCACACGCCCGGCCATAAAAACGGCCGGGGCATCGACCCCCGCCTCCGCGCCTTCACCGGCCGGAACATGTATTACATGGACGTCACCGTTTTCCCGGAGGTGGATTCGCTCCACGACCCCGTCGGTCCCATCAAAAAGGCCCAGCAGTTGATGGCCATGGCCTACGGGGTGGAACACTCCTTCTTCCTGGTCAACGGTTCCTCCGTCGGCAACATGATCATGCTGATGTCCTCCTGCCGGCCGGGCGACTCGGTCATCATTTCGCGCAACGCCCACAAATCGACCATGGCCGGAGTGATCCTGTCCGGCGTCTGGCCGATTTGGATTCAACCGAAGGTCGATCAAAACCTCGACATCCTTTTCGATTCGAGCCCCGAACAAATCGAGGAGGCCCTTCGGCTCTACCCCGAGGCCAAGGCGGTCGTCGTCACCAGCCCCACCTACAACGGCGTGACCGCCGATCTCGTGAAGATCGCCGAGATTTGCCACTCCCGGGGAAAAATCCTTTTGGTCGACGAAGCCCACGGGCCCCATCTTAAATTTCACGAGGAATTGCCGATTTCGGCGGTGGAAGCCGGGGCCGACCTGTGCGTCCAATCCACCCACAAAATCCTCTCGGCCTTGTCCCAGGGGTCCGTGGTCCACGTTCAATCGGACCTCGTGGACATCACTCGGGTTCGGCGCGTCGTGTCGCTCCTGCAAACGACGAGCCCCAATTACCTCGTTTTGGCCAGTTTGGACTTGGCGCGCCGGCAGGCCGTGCTGGAAGGCGAAAAACGGCTGGAAAAAGTGATTCGGGCCGCCGAAGCGGGCCGAAAGCGACTCAACACCTTGAAGAACATATTCTGCATCACCCGCAAAGACATTCAGGCCCGCGGCTACGACATGGATCCGACGAAGCTCACGATCAACGTCACCCGCACGGGGCTCTCCGGCCACGAGATCGAGGACATTTTGGCGCGGGAATACAAGGTGCAGGTCGACGCCGCCGACTTATTCAATTTGATCGCCATCCTGGGCATCGGGTCCGAGAAATCCGACGTGGACCGATTGGTGGACGCCCTGGCCGACATCGACCGCAAATACCGGGGCGAAGCCCAGAACTGGGTGTTGCCCATCCCGGAGCTCACCACCGAAATGGTGATGAATCCCCGGGACGTGTTCCTTCACCACAAGGCGAAGCGCGTTCCCCTGTCCCGCTCCATCGGCCAAATTTCCGCGCAAACCCTCACGCCGTACCCGCCCGGCATTCCGGTGTTGATCCCGGGCGAACGAATCACTCCGGAAATTGTAAACTACCTTTCCGATTTGGCCGAGAAAGACATTCGCGTCGTCGGCCAAGAAGGCGACGCCCTTCGGACCGTGAAAGTGGTGGCCGTCCGCTGACCTCGGCGGCGCCTTCCAGAAAGAGAGACGACCATGGCGAAGAAAAAAACGGCGGCTCAGGAGCCTCCGGCGAAAAAGCGAGTCAAGAAACAACCCGGCACGCAGGCCTACGAAAAACGCCTGTTGCAAATGCGGGAGGACATCATACATTTGGTCCGGGAAAACCAGGACAACGAAACCGAAAACGAGGTGGGCGACGAAGCCGACGCCGCCACCAAGTCCTCCGAGCGCGAACTGCTTTTCGAATTGTCGGACAACGAGCGCCAGTCCCTGGACGCCGTCGAGGCGGCCCTCCGCAAGATCAACACGGGCGTCTACGGTCTGTGCGAGTCCTGTCGGACGAAAATCGCCGTGGCGCGGCTCAAGGCCATCCCCCACGCGCGCTACTGCATCAACTGCCAATCCCGTTTCGACTCCCCGCGGAGCTGAGGCCGTGGAACGTCCCGCGCCCACGGCGCACACCGTGGACGCCCGGGGTCGCTTTTGCCCCATGCCCACGTTGTTGGCCGCGCTGACGCTCGAGAAGATGGCCTCCGGCGACGTGTTGGAATTGCGCGCCGACGATCCCGCCACCCGCCGGGATCTCCCCGCCTGGTGCGCCGAATCCGGCCATCGTTTCCTGGGAATCGACGAAACGCCCCCCGCTTTCGTGGCCCGCATCCAAAAATCATGACCCCCCGCCTTCGCGTCGAATCCAACGCCGCCGGACGGCCCGTCGTTCTGGGGGTTTTCCAAACCGACGGCGAACCCGTTTGGACGCGGCGCGCCGCGGCCTGGCCCCGGTCCCTCCTGGCCGGCGCCCGGGACGACGGATTCACGGGCAATACGGGCGAAACCCATTTGATCGCCGGTCCCGGGGTTCGCGCCGCGGAAAAAATTCTTCTGGTCGGGCTCGGGAAAAAGGAAGCCGCGGACGGCCAGTCCCTGCGGCTTTTCGCGGCCGGCGCTTTTCGGCGTTTGGCGGGGACCCGGTGGACCACGGCGCGGATCGTTGTTCCCGACGACGTCCTTCCCCCGGCCGACGCCGCCCAGGCGGTGGCCGAAGGCATCGGATTGGCGGCCTACCGTTTCGACAAACACCGGTCCAAACCTTCCGACGACGTCCTTTTGAAGGACATCGTTTTGGACGTCCTCCCGGTCGACCTTCGGGCCGCCGACGACCGCGTCCGGATCGGGTCCTTGTGGGCCGAGGCGGTTTCCTGCGCTCGGGACCTCATCAACGAACCCCCGAGCCACAAACGGCCGGTCGTCCTCGGGCGCTGGGCCCAATCGTTGGCGAGCGGGCGGATTCGCGTGCGTGTTTACGGCAAGCGGGAACTGGAAAAGATGGGCGCCGGAGCCCTCTTGGGGGTCAATCGCGGCAGCGCCCATCCGCCGGTTCTCGTCCACTTGCACTACGCCCCCAAGGGAAAACCCCGGCGTCGCGTCGCTTTTGTCGGCAAGGGGATCACCTTCGACTCCGGGGGATTGTCCCTCAAGCCCGCCGACGGCATGATGACCATGAAATACGACATGGCGGGGGCCGCCACGGTCCTTTCCATTTTCAAAATTCTGGGACGGCTCGCCCCCGACGTGGAAGTCCACGGGGTGGCCCCCGTCACCGAAAACATGCCGGGCCCCGACGCCTACAAACCGGGCGACGTCGTGCGGGCTCTGAACGGCAAAACCATCGAAGTCCTCAACACGGACGCCGAAGGCCGCGTGGTGTTGGCCGACGCGCTCACCTTTGCGACGCGGTTGAACGTGGACGAAATTCTGGACGTGGCGACGCTCACCGGCGCCGCCACGGTGGCCCTGGGAAAAAACATCGCCGCCTGCCTGTCCAACACCCCGCGAATGACGGAACGCCTCCGGGCCGCGGCCGACGCGGCGGGGGAGAAACTCTGGCCGTTGCCGCTGGAGGCGACCTACCGCGAGCATCTTCGCAGCAAAGTGGCCGACCTTAAAAACATCGGGAACCCGGGGGAAGCCGGCACCATCATCGGGGGCCTTTTCCTCGAGGAATTCGTGGCCGGAAAACCCTGGGCCCACATCGACATGGCGGGGGTGGGGTGGAACGCGGCGGGAACCCCGACGAGCGCTCCCGGGGCCACCGGCGCCGTCGTTCGAACTTTTTTAAATTACCTTCGGTCCCTGTAAAACTTTTCGGGAGGCGACGACGTGACGCTCAAAGGCAAAAAAGTGGCCATCCTGCTGGAACGGGATTTTCAGGATTTGGAAGTGTGGTATCCGGCCCTTCGGCTGAAGGAAGAAGGAGCCACCGTCGTGTTCGTCGGCACCACGGGCAAGGATTACAAAGGGAAATTCGGCTACCCCGCCACGGCCGACGTCCTGGCGGCGGATGTCCGCGCGGCGGATTTCGACGCGGTGGTCGTCCCGGGCGGGTGGGCACCGGATTTTCTCCGGCGGCACGAATCCGTCCTGTCTTTCGTGCGTGGCTTGCACGCGGCCGGCAAACCGGTGGCGGCCATTTGCCACGCCGGCTGGGTGCTCGCCTCGGCCGGAATTCTGAAAGGCAAAACGGCGACCTCTTTTTCCGCCATCAAAGACGACGTGATCAACG
>DAOQNO010000055.1:0-7448 GCA_035332125.1 Elusimicrobiota bacterium
CATTTGCGGCGGGGCCTTTGAGGGGCTGGAAAAGGTCATCGAACAACGCCTCGGCAAATTCGGCATGGGCTTCGGCGTCGACCCGAAACCGAAAAAACGGGAAGACATGGGCGACATTTTGAAGCACGTCCAGCCCGAAGACCTGATTCAATACGGCTTGATCCCCGAACTGGTGGGCCGCCTTCCGGTGCTGGCGAACCTGGAAAACCTGGACGAAGCGGCCTTGGTGGAGGTGCTCACCCGCCCCAAAAACGCGCTCGTCAAGCAATACCAAAAAATGTTCTCCCTGGAAGGCGTGGAGCTCTCCTTCAACGAAGACAGCCTCAAAGCCATCGCGCGCCTGGCCATCAAACGGGGCTCCGGGGCCCGGGGCTTGCGCTCGATTCTGGAAGAAATCCTGTTGAGCACGATGTACGAGCTGCCCGAGCAGTCGGGCCTTCAGCGGGTCGTGATCGACGGGGACGTGGTGGCGAAGAAGAAGGACCCGATTCGCGTTTACGAGAGCATTAAGAAAACTGCCTGATTTTCTAAACCTGGAGGATCGTCCATGAAAAAATACTATCTCATCACCCCGGGCCCGACGCCCGTTCCGCCCGAAGTCGCCGCCCAAAGCGCTCTGCCGGTTTTGCACCACCGAACCAACGAATTCGGGGCCCTCTTCGAAAAGGCCATTTTGGGCATGAAATACGTTTACCAGACGGCCCACGACGTTCTCATGATCACCGGCTCCGGCACGGGCGCCATGGAGTCCGCGGTGGCCAACCTGACCTCCCCGGGCGACAAAGTGATTGTCTTGACCTCCGGATCCTTCGGCGAGCGTTGGGTGAAGATCAACGAAGCCTTCGGCACCAAGGTCGTGGCGGTGCGACAGGAATGGGGAAAAGCCATCGACCCGCAGAAAGCCCAGGAAGCCCTGCGCGCCAACCCCGACGCCAAAGCGGTCTTCATGCAACACACCGAAACCTCGACCGGCGTGGTGAACGATTTGAAGACCCTCGGCCAAATGATCTCCGAAACCGGGGCGATCTCGGTCGTGGACGCCATTTCGGGGCTGGGCGGCGAAGAACTGCGCATGGACGATTGGAAATTGGACGTCGTCGTGACGGGCTCCCAAAAAGGCCTGATGGTGGCCCCCGGCTTGGCCTTCGCGGCCGTCGGCCCCCGCGCGTGGCCGGTCGTGGAGAAATCCCGGAACCCGAAGTTCTACTTCGATTACAAGCAAATCAAAAAATCCGTGGGCGACAAGGAAACGCCTTGGACGCCGGCGGTGACGTTGGTGGCGAGCCTGGTGACCGCCTTGGAGATGATCAAAAAGGACGGGATCGAAAACGTGTGGGCGCGCCACCGTCGGCTGGCCACGATGGCCCGGGCCGGCATGCAGGCCCTGGGGTTGGAGCTTCTGGCCGACCGCCCTTGCGCCGTCCTCACCTCCGCGAAACTTCCCGCCGCGGTGGACGGCAAGAAGCTCATCAATTGGCTCCGGGACGAACACGGGGTCTCCGTGGCCGGCGGCCAGGAACAATTGGCCGGAAAGATCGTGCGCCTGGCCCACATGGGTTACATGGACCATTTCGACCTGATCATCGGGCTGACCGCCTTGGAATGGGCCTTGAAAAAATTCGGCCACACCGTCACCCCGGGCAAAGCCGTGCAGGTGGCCCAGGAAGCGCTGGCCCTCGCCTAATCGCGAAGGACCGATCTCGATTCCGTCGTGAAGGGACTCCCATGAACATTCGCGTTCTTGTCGCCGATGCCATTTCGGAAGAGGGGCTCGCCCCGCTTCAACAAAATCCCGGTTTCTCCGTTCAGGTCAAAACCGGCCTGAAAGGCGCGGACTTGCTGCGCGAGGTGTCCGGATGCGACGCCTTGCTGGTCCGGTCCGAAACGAAGGTGAACGCCGAGGTCATCGGCGCGGCCGCCGGCCTCCGGTTCATCGGCCGGGCGGGCACCGGGGTGGACAACATCGACCTCGGGGCCGCGTCCCGCCAAGGCATCGTCGTGGCGAACGTTCCGGGGGGGAACACGATCTCCGCCGCGGAACAAACCCTCGCGCTTTTGTTCGCCATGGCGCGAAACATCCCCCGGGCCGACGCCTCCACCCGCGCCGGAAAATGGGAACGCTCCAAGTTCGTCGGAACCGAGATCACGGGCAAAACCCTGGGCGTCGTGGGGTTGGGCCGCATCGGGCGCGAAGTGGCGACCCGGGCCATCGGCCTCTCCATGCGCGTCATCGCTTTCGACCCCATGGGCGACGAGTCCTGGTGCCGGCGCGCGGGGATCGCCTTCGTGTCCCTGGACGAATTGTTGGCCCAATCGGATTTCATCACCGTGCACGTGCCCTTGTCGGACCAAACCCGCGGCCTGCTGAACCGAGACACCTTCGCCAAAACCAAAAAAGGGGTTCGGGTCATCAACTGCGCCCGGGGCGGCATCATCGACGAAAAGGCGCTGCTGGAATTCGTTGAAAACGGCCACGTCAAGGGCGCGGCCCTGGACGTCTTCGAGAAGGAACCGTTGGACCCGCAGTCGCCCCTGTTGAAGCGGCCCGAGATCATCGTGACGCCCCACCTGGGCGCCTCGACCGAAGAGGCCCAGGTCAAGGTGGCGGTGGAACTGTCCCAGTCCCTGGTGGAATTTTTTGAAAACGGATTCGCCAAACAGGCCGTCAACCTTCCGCCCTTGGACGTGGCGGGCCAAAACCAATTGCTGTCCTTTATCGGCCTGGCTCACAAGCAGGGGGCCTTCCTCGCCCAATTCGCCGGGGCGGCGGCCACCTCGCTCACCCTCCGCTATTCCGGGGAGCTGGCCCGGGTCAATCCCTCGCTTTACACCGCCACCGCCGTCGCCGGATTCCTCGCGGCCTTGGGGGAAAAAGCCACGCCGGTCAACGCCCTCTTGCTCGCCCAACAACGCGGTCTGCGGGTCCAGGAGCAGGTTCAACCCGAAGCCAAGGACTACGCCTCCCTCCTCGAGATGGAGGCCGAAACCCCCGAGGGGTCCCACCAACTGGCGGGCACGGTGTACGGCCGCGGCGACACGCGCTTTGTCCGCATCGACGGCCTCGCGGTGGACGTGACGCCGCACAAATACCTTTTGGTCATGACCAACGAGGACCGGCCCGGGGTCGTGGGGCACACGGGAACGGTGCTCTCCGCCGCGGGGATCAACATCGCGGGCATGGACATCGCCCGCAACCGCCCGGGCGGCGTGGCGGTCTCGCTTTGGAGCGTGGACAGCCCGGTGCCCGCCGAGGTTCTCGCCAAGGTCAAGGCCTTCGCGCCCATCTTGTCGGTCAAAATGGTACAGTTATAGCGTTCGATTTTTGAACGCCCCATGACGGCAGACACTCCGGCCCTCGCGGTCACCGACCTCACGAAGATCTACCGCCGTTCCCACCTGGGACGGACGAAAACCACGCGCGGCGTGGAAAAAATCAACCTCGCCGTCCGGGACGGCGAAGTCTTCGGCCTCCTTGGATTGAACGGGTCCGGAAAAACCACCACCATCAAGCTCCTGCTCGGCCTGTTGTTTCCCACCAGCGGCCGAATCGATGTGCTCGGCGCCCCCGCCGGGTCCCGGGCGGCCAAGGCCGCCATCGGCTACCTGCCCGAAATCCCCTATTTCTACAAATACCTTTCCGGTCGGGAAGTTCTCACGTTCTACGGCCAGCTTTCCGGCCTCACGGGCGAGGCCCTCCGCCAACGGGTCGACGCCGCCTTGGACGTCGTGCGCATGAAAGACCACGCCCGGCGCGCCATGCGGGAATATTCCAAAGGCATGTTGCAGCGCATCGGCTTGGCGCAATCTTTTCTGCACGACCCCAAAATTTTGATTTACGACGAGCCCGTGACCGGCTTGGATCCCCTGGGGCTCCGCGAAATGCGGGAAATCATTCAGGGGTTGAATCAAAAAGGCAAAACGATCTTCTTTTCGTCCCACAGCATTTCCGAAGTTGAAAAATTGTGCCACCGGGTCGGCATCCTGGTCCAAGGTCGGCTCGTTCGCGTGGTGGAGCAGAAGGAATGGGCCGCGGAACCGGGCCGTTTGGAAGAGGTGTTCGTTCAAACGGTCTCCCCCGACCACGCTCACGTCCGCTAATGACTTCCATCTTCTCCATCGCGCGTTACACGCTGACCCAGCAATTGCGAAACCGCCTGTACCTGGTGATCATCCTGTTCGGCGTCCTCATGGTCGGGGCGTCGGTGCTTTTCGGCGCCGTCGCGGCGGATCAGGAAATCCGGGTCATATTGGATCTGGGATTCGCCACGACGGAATTTTTCGGGTTGGCCATGGCGCTTTTCGGCGCGGTGACCCTCGTCCTGGAAGAAATGGAATCGAAAACCATTTACTTGATCCTCACGCGCCCCCAACCGCGCGCCACCTACATTCTCGGCCGTTTTCTCGGCCTCGTTCTCGCCGTGTGGACGGGCATGGCCCTGATGGAAGTCATGCATTTCGCGCTCCTGTTATTCAAGGGTTGGAAAGCGGACCCCTTGACCTTCGCCGCTTTGCCGGCCATGGGCCTAAAAGTCATGATCATGACCGCGTTGGCCCTCCTGTGCTCGCTTCTGTTCACGTCCGCCCCGACCGCCACGGTGTTTTCGCTCTTCTTCTGGGTCCTGGGCCATTTCGGGGAGGAGATCCGCTTCCTGGCCAAAAAATCGGGTCAACCGGTGGCGATGGCCCTGGTGAAGGGCCTGTTGTGGATTCTGCCCAATCTCACGATGCTCAATCTTCGCGACCATCTGGAAATTCCCGGGTTCCCGTTAACGCAAATCCTTCCCGCCGCCCTTTACGCACTGCTTTACACCGGCGCCGCGTTGTCGCTGTCCATCGCTCTCTTCGCCCGCAAAGAATTCTAATGAGCCGCTTCCAGTCGTCGGAAACCCGCTCAAGCCTTTGGGCCGGGGCCGTCGCCCTGGCGTTGCTCGTCGCGGCCAATGGGGCGCCGACCGGACGGGGGGGATTCCCGCCCTTTGACCATCCGGTCTTGGACGAATTCGTCCTGCAAGACACCGCCTTCGTCTTGAGCGGCGCCCGTCGACTCGGCGCCGACCTGGCTTTCATTCAACTGCTCCTTTACTACGGCGGGGCCGACCTTCGGGAGAAACACGATCGCCACGCCGGGGAGAGCCCCGCCGAACACGCCGGGCACCTCCATCTGGGCCGGGAAGGCGACGCGGTGGGATCGACGAAAATGGTCGATTTTCCCGACCTTATGGCGTTCGGCCTGCGGGTGGGTTCGCTGGATCCCTATTTTCACTACGCGGTCCTGTTCACGGGAAGCGCCCTGGGATTCAATCTGAACCGGGTGGACGAGGCCATCGAAGTGCTCCATCGGGCGTCCCTGCGGGACCCCGGGTTTCCGCGGTATTCCCTCTACCTCGGGGCCCTCGCCTACCGGCAATCCGACGAAATCAACAAGGTGATTCCCTGGCTCGAGGAAAGCATTAAGGATCCCGATTGCCCCACGATGCTGAAAAACATCCTGGCCAACATGTACCGTAAACAAGGCAACGACCGCCGCGCCGCGGAAATTTTTCTCGACATTCTGGACAACGCGCGGGACCGAAGCTACGCGGACCTGGCCCTTCAAAAGCTTCAGGAAATCGAGAAAAGTTTAAAATCCCGAAAACGCCTATAAGATCGGCCGCCCGGGCCGACCGGCGTTAAAACTGGCATAATTTCTCTCTGTGATCTCCGTGCCTCTCTTGCATTGGATCCTGGGCGCCCTGCCCCCCGGCTTTTTGACGGCCGCGCTGGCCATGGAAATCGCCCATTACGTTTGGCCCCGTCACCGGCGCTGGCTTTATCCGTCGGCCAGCTGGTTGCTCTGGGTCGGCACGGGGGGAATCGCCATGGCCGTCGCGAGCGGTTTTTTTCTTTGGTCGCCGGCCGGGGACACCCTGGAGGGAACCCATCACCAATTTTTGGGGTTCTGGATTCTGACCGTGCTCGCCGTGCTCTCGCTCTGGCGGGGGCTGGTCAAACGGCGGGCCGATCCCCTCTTTACGTTGGTGTGGCTGGCGGCGGTGGTCGTTTTGGCGGCCGTTCTCCGCGACGGACTGGCCCTGACCCATCCGTCCTTTTTCGGCGGCGGTTCCTAGGAGGCCCCATGGGCGATACAAAAAAAAGGCTTTTGGTCATTGAGGACGATCCGGCCCTGATGGAACTCATGCTCGATTATTGCGAAATCATTGACTGCGCCCCGCTGCCGGCCGAAAACGGTGGAGACGGTCTGGCCAAAGCCGTCGCGGAGAAACCCGACGCGATCACCGTGGATCACCGGCTGCCCGACATGACCGGCCTCGAGGTGATCAAACGGCTCAAAAGCGACCCCGCCACCCGGGACATTCCCGTCGTCTTCCTATCCGCCGACGCCAAACTGCACGAGACGGAAGCCAAGGCGCTGGGCGCCTTCGGCGTCCTGCTCAAACCCGTGTCGCCCGCCGCCCTGCGCGCGGTCTTGGTGGAGGCCCTGGGGGAATGGTGAAAGCGCCGACGGGGACAAACCCCCTTTTGGAAAACAGCCTTCTCCTGCGCGCCTGCCGGGGATTGTCGACCGAACGTCCGCCCGTTTGGCTGATGCGGCAGGCCGGACGCTATCAATCGACCTACCGGGCCATTCGGTCCCGGGTCTCCATGCTCGAGCTATGCAAAAACCCCGATCTCGTGGCCCGAGTGACCGTGGACGCCGTGCAGCAGCTGGGCGTGGACGCGGCCATTCTCTTTTCCGACCTCCTCCTCCCGGTGGAACCGATGGGGTTGTCCCTGGAATACGCCGAGGGGGACGGACCCCGTTTGGCCCCGCCGCTTCGATCGCCCGCCCAGGTCGATCGCCTGCGCCCGGTGAACGTCGAGGCGTCCCTGGGGTTCGTGGCGGAATCGGTCCGCCGGACCCGCGCCGCCCTCCCGGCGGACATTCCCTTGCTGGGATTCGCCGGGGCGCCCTTTACCCTCGCGTCCTACATGATCGAAGGCGGGGGAACCCGAAACTACGTCCACACCAAAACATTCATGAACACCCGGCCCCGGGCCTGGCACCGATTGATGGAAAAAATTGCCGCGGTGGTGACCGACCTACTCAACGCCCAAATCGACGCCGGCGTTCAGGGCGTCCAACTTTTTGACAGTTGGGTGGGGGTGCTTTCCCCCAGCGACTACAAAACCTTCGTTTTGCCCCACAGCCGCTCCGTGTTTCGCGGCGTGCGCCGGGGCGTGCCGACCATTCATTTTGGGACGCAAACGGGGACCCTTCTGGAACTCCTGAAAGAAGCGGGGGGGAGCGTCATCGGCATCGATTGGCGCGTCACGTTCCGGGAGGCCCGGCGCCGGCTGGGCGACGTCCCGCTCATGGGCAACCTCGATCCGGCCCTTCTCTTTTCGACCCCCGCCGCCATCGATCGGGAAGTCCGACGGTGGCTGTCCGACGCCGGGCGACGCCCGGG
>DAOQNO010000056.1:0-7416 GCA_035332125.1 Elusimicrobiota bacterium
CCAGGAGGGTTCCCACGAATACGGGAATATTCGGGACGTTCTCGAAAACCTGGTGCGGTTCCCCTGGCTTAAAAGAACGCGCAGCCCCCTGCCCGCTCTCGCCGAAGTGGACCCGCGCCTGCGCGCCGACGAATTTCGCCGGGCCGGGCGCCAAATCCTTCAGAACGCGCGCCGTCATTTGGACGAAAGCCATTACGGCATGAACGAGGCCAAAGAGGAAATCGAAGACTATCTCGCCGAACAGATTCAACGGGAACGACACGGCAAGCGGGGCACCGGCAAAGTCCTTTGCCTGGTGGGGCCGGCCGGGGTGGGCAAATCCACGCTCGGGGAGTCCATCGCCAAAGCCTTGGGAAGGGAGTTCGGCCGGGTGCCCCTGGGAGGAACGCGCGATCCCGCGGAAATACGCGGGCATTCACCGACCTACCAAGGCGCCATGCCGGGCAACATCGTTCAGACGCTGCAAAAACTGCAGGTCAAAAACCCCGTAATCCTCCTGGACGAAATTGAAAAAATGGATTCCGGCATTCAAGGAAACCCGGCCGACGTCCTGCTTCAAGCGCTCGACGAGGAGCAAAACGATCATTTCACCGACCACAACATCGGCGACGTCGATCTTTCGGAAGTTTTGTTCATCGCGACCGCCAACGAAGAAGACAAGATCCCCGAAGCGCTGAAAGACCGGATGGAAATCGTCCGGTTGCCGGCGTACGATCGGGCCGAGAAAATCGCCATTGGAACGGATAAACTGCTTCCCCGGGTCATGCGGGACCTGGGGGTTTCCCCGGAACAAGTCCAAACACCGCGGCCGCAAGAATTGATGACGCATTTGGTGGACGGTTACACGCAGGAACCGGGCGTTCGGGAATTGAGCAAACAATTGACGCGGTTGGTGAAGCGCGCCCTCACCGACGTCTACTTGGCCGGCGGCCGTCCCGTCGTCCTGACCCCCGAGGCGGTGCGGGGTTATATGGGGTTGCCGCGCCGCGGGGCGACGGCCCGAGCTTCTTCCGAAGTCGGCGAAGCCGTCGGGCTGGTGATTTCCCCCCGCGGGGGCGGCACCATCAACATCCAAGCGGACGCCCGACCGGCGAACAACCCCGAAGCCCCCATCGAAATCGTTAATTTTGGCCAGCTTCAGGCGGACATGTTGTTCAGCGTGGAAACCGCCCTGTCCTATCTTCGCAAAAACGCGGTTCGGTTGGGCCTGCCGCCCGCGGCCATGAAGGGGCAACGGTTGTTGATCAATATATCGCCCGGGGACGTGAAGAAAGACGGGCCCTCCGCGGGGATCGGTTTTGTGGCCACCATATTTTCCTCGTTGACGGGCCAGCCTTTGCGGCAAGACTTTGCCATGACGGGGCAAGTGGACGACGAAGGAAAAGTTTATCCCATCGGCGGTTTGAAGGAAAAAATACTCGCCGCCCTGGAAGACCGCGCTTCAACGGTCATCCTACCCGTCGGGAACAAGGAGGAGTTGATTAAGACGATATTTGTTCAATCCCCGGATTTGAAAGGGGTCATTGAAGAAAACGGTCTTCAACGCATTACCGTCGAGCAAAAGAAACCCGCCGGCAATCAAACCGGGCCCACGGCCGAGGATTCCACCTGGGAGGCGCTGAATACGCTTTTAACCACCAAGGCCCAGCGTTTTGGTTTGGTCGCCGAATCGGATCGGCTGGGGGCCCTGACCTTGGCGGGCACGCCCGATCAAATGCGGTCCTTTCTCTCGGATTCGGACGTGATGAAGAACGTGTCCTATCCCGTGACCTATTTGATCGTTTCCCACGTGGACGAAGCGTTGAAGGCTCTCCGGGCGGCCGGCAACGACGAATCGTCCGGCGGGACGAAACCCACGCTTCCCTTGACCGGTCCGGCCTTGGGGGGTGTCCTCACCGCCTTTTTGGCCGGATTGGCCTATTCGCCGGAATCCTCGGCCGCGCCCCTGGTTCAATCGTTGGCCACCGCCGGGACGTTGTCCTTCGCTTCCCTTGCTCCCGTTCTGCTGTTAACCGGATGGATGGCTTTAAAATGGATTGCTCGGCGATGGAATACGACGGTTCTTTCCCGAAACACTTTGCATCGAATGACAATCTCGCTCGGCGGCGCTTTGGCCGACCTGGCGGGAAAAGGTTTGGTAGGGCTCTTTGAATTTGGCGGATTCCTGCGGAGGGGCCCTGGGGAGGCCCCGTCGCCGTTGGGCGGTGGACTTTTTGCGGATCTCCGCGACATTCAAACGATGGAAAACCAATATCCCCTTTTGGCGGCCGCTTTATCAACGGCGGCCCGGCATCATTGGTTTTCCCGGGGCCCCCTTTCGCTGACAACGAGCGTTTCAACGCGAGCGTTGGCCGGTTTTACCGAAAGAATGCTGGCCGCGGGCGATACGAGACGGATCCGGTATCCATACGCGGCACGGGCCGCCGGGGCCGGTTTTCGGCCGACCCCCCGAACGAAAAATGCAACGGACGAAGGGCTGGGTTCCCCCCAACGATTGGGCGTTCTTCTTCACGGCGTCTCCGAGGGCTTGCCTTCGGACCTCATCGATTGGAGGCTAAAAAATATGGAGGGTCTGGATCGCGGCGAATGGCCGAACGCTGACTCCCTCCGCACTCTCCTGGATTTCCTCCGCGGCGATTCCTGGAAATCCCCCTCTTATGAAGGTTTGGAAGAGGAGCGAAGGGAATTCGTCCGGGCTCAAATCGTTGAAATCCGGCGGTCGTTGTATGCGCGATTGGCCTTGGAGGCCGCGCGGGCGGACCCCTTGGAAGGCCGAAAGGTGTGGGAAACCGGGAAAACAGCGGAAAGCGATGCCCGCGTCACGGAGCGTTCCTCCGGCGACGGTTGGCGCGGCGCGGCCGACGCCTTGGCCCTTCGCCCCGCCGTCGTTCATTCCCGCGAGGCCATCGTTTTGGACGCCGAATTGTTGAAGGCCGCCGCCGCGGAAGACGTGGCGCGATTGGTGGCGGCTGGACGGTACGGAGAAGGAGAAAACGCCCCTCTCGTCGTTGTCGTTTCGGAACGGGATTCGACCGATCAATTGAAGGCGTTGATCCCGGCCGATCGCTGGGGCCTGTCGGCCCAACGGATTCTGACCCTGGGATTCGATGGCCTTTCAAAAGCGAACGCCATTGAATTTGCTCCGGGCGGCCGAAGGGTAAAAATGGAGGCCCTCAAATCCGAAATGGCGCGGCAAACGGGGGGCGGGAACGGCCAGGCCTTCCGGTTGACGCTTTGGGCCGCTTCCGGCCGAGCGGAGATCTTTGACGGCGATTTGGTACGCCTCATTGCCGTGGAACAGGATCTGCTATTGGAAGGGGCGGCGGCCACAGCCTTTGTTGAACGTCTCCGCCAATTGTTTGGCAGCGACGAAGCGGCCCAAATGATTCG
This sequence comes from Elusimicrobiota bacterium, assembly GCA_035332125.1. GTDB lineage: Bacteria > Elusimicrobiota > Elusimicrobia > FEN-1173 > FEN-1173 > JADKIY01. The sequence continues at coordinate 3,391 of DAOQNO010000056.1, forward strand.
CGATTTATCCCCCGACGGCACGGGTCGGGTGATCCGCTTGCCCGGGCGTTCCCCCCTTCTTCAAGAAACCATCAACGCAATTCAAACCGACCTACTGATTCAAACCAACGCCTAGAAATTGCCTCGACCGGTTCCCGGTCGACCTCGAAGCTTGGCCGCCGTCGGCGGTTCCCGAGCATCGCTCAGGTAAAGGGCCACCCGTGGCGCCGACTCGAGTCGTATTTTCCTTGAGGCTGGGTCAGCCGAGGACCGCTATGTCCCGGGTCGAAGACAACCTTCGTTGCCCGCAAGAGTTTTACAAAGCCGCTTTTCGAAACGGAAGGGCCCTCCCTTTCCAGGAATTGAACATCGAGCAACGGACCGCTCCCCCTCCGGATCCATGCGGCGTTCTCCGTTAATGGATCGCCACTTCCTGAAGATTGTCGACCTGGAACCTACCCCCAATGCGCCCCTAACCGTTGAACCGAAGGGACCTCATCGAGGCGGACGTTCTCGGATGGAACCGGCGGGGAGATGGTCCCCCTGGGCAGGCGAAGAAAAGAAGAAACCCCGGCCCGCCTTTACGGCGAACCGGGGTTTCCGGTTGAAGAAGGTGTTAGGCGCTTCTCGTTAGGCGCTGCGACCGGCGACCTTCATCGCCTCGAAAGCCTTGTCCACGAACTCGCTGATCGTGAGCCTCATGAAGAAGACCACTTGGTCTTTGTCCGCGATCCAGGTGTCCTGGGCGCCGGTCAAGATGGCGATGCGCAGTTTGGCGCTGCGCGCCAGGCCCAGAAGACCGGGCAAGGCCGGCATCAACCGCGCCAGGACCACCTTGTTGGTCCGGTCCTGCACGGCGCCGGCCGGCGCTTTGTCGATGGTCAACACGCCTTTGCCTTTAAGCCGGGAAGTGATTTTCTTCCAATCGCCCATTCGTTGGCCAAGGTTGTTCACCACCACGGCCCGGTATTCCTTGGTGTCCGACGTCGCGCTCAGTTTGGCGGCCAAGGATTCCAGGTTTCGAATGGCTTCTTCCTGCAGTTTGCCGCGGGCGATCAAGTCCGAGGCCGAAACCATGAACAGCAAGGGTTCGGTGGATTGGGTGGACGATTTGCCCAGTCCCGCGCCCAGGGCCATGGCAAGGAGGCCGCCCTCTTCCTGGGCCGAAGCCAGGATGGACCGAAGGGCCTCGCCCTTGGCGGCGCCCAAAGTCAGGGCTTTGGCCAGGAGGCCGTGGGCGATTTCCCGGGCCCGCCACAGTTCGGGCCGGTTCTGGCCCGCGAAGAACCGGGACTCGGACTGCTCGAATTGGGCCAACGGTTGGAGATCCGCCCGCGTTCCCAAGGCCATTTGCGTCAAGGCGCCGGCCAGAGCCTCCATGTCCAGGCGTTCCTGGCTCATGGGACGTCCCCAGGCCGCCATGAGGACGGCGTGGGCCGATTCGTGCAGGAGGGCCAAGGTGATGGCGAGCGGGTCCGTTCCGCGGACGTCCACTTCGTTGCGGACGCCGTTGGTCGCCCAGCGGCTGACCATCCACGCCCGCGCCGCGTTGGCCTTGGACGGGGTGGGACCCCAGTTCACTTTCATCTCGGGCAGGTTCGTCGACGCCGAAAGGCCCAGCGTGCGCGCAAAGAGCGGTTGGAACACCTTGTTGCCCAGGTCGGTCAATGTCGCCTGGGTGAATTCGGCGTCCCGGCCCAACCGGCTCAGGTCCACGGCGCGGCCGTTGGCCTCATCGATCAGACGGGCCAGCATCCGTTCGGCGGCCGCCTGGTTCAGGGCCGCTTTCAATTTGGCGGCCTTGGCTTTCAGGTCGTCGGCGCTCACCAGCAATTCCGCGCGGTCCAAGTTCAGGGCCCGAAGGGCGGAGAGACGTTCCGTGTCCTTGGCCAGCGCCGCGTAAGGGGCGGAAGGCGCCAAGGGCGTTTTTTCCAGGAAGGCCCGGGCGGTGTGAAGCTGCATCATCGGGTTGCCCCGAACCGCGCGCTGGGATTGATCGATCTGCCGGCGGAGCTCGTCGAGCGTCAGGCGGTTGGCCGCCAAGTCCTCTTCCAGGGAATTGACGCCCTGTCGGAGGCTGGAGAGCACCTTGTCGAAGAAAGGCGTGTGCTCGGCGTTGGCCGGGATGAGTTCGCCGTTCAAGACCGCGTTCGCCACGTAACGTTCCACCGGCACCAGCGTTTCCGTGGTGTCCGTTGTGCCGACGCGGCCGTCGATCAATTGGACGAAACCAAGCCCCAGACCGGCGCGCGATTCGCGCTGCGCCGCGGCGTCCACCGCCAGGGGGTTCGCCCCGGGGGTTTGGGCGGCGTTCGTCCGGGCCGTGTTCACGGCGCCGAGCGACTTGTCGTCCCCGTCGCCGCCGTCCAGGATGAGGTTGTATTGCGTCCATCGGCCGTCGGCGCTCAAAATGATGCCCTGCATGACGCCGTTGACCTTTTGGAAGAGGTCGGTGATGGACGGCCAGGTCGAGCCCGTCGCCGGGTGCGAGTGGGCGGCAATGGAACCCGCGGGAATATCGCCCGGGGACACCGTGGTGTAGTGGGGCGCGTTGGTCGCGCGGCGGATCGGCGCGACGTCGGTGACCCGGCCGTTTCCGTCCAGGCGGACCACGGAAGCCACTTCGCCGTCGGGGCTGGTGACGTTGGCCAAGGCCGCGCCGTTTGACGCGAAGAAGAGCGCCAGGGAGGCCGCCACCGTGCGACCCCAGGAACGGCCCGCGTTCAATCGGGATTGGGATTCGCCGCGGGTCATGGCGGACAGGTTGAAGAGCCCGTGGGCCAGGGCCGACACGCCCAGGGCCGCCACGGGGCCCAGCACCGCGGCCGACGCCAGATAAACCGCGGTCATGGCGCCGGAGAAGACCAGCCGCTGGCCGAAGTTGGCCCAGACGGAGCGGTCGGAGATCGCGGAGGTCCACCCTTTGATCCCGCCGCCGTTTTGGCGGGCGATGACGCTCATTTCGACCACCGAGTGAAGCCCGGCGAAGAGAGCGCCGAAGAGCACGGTGTCCCCCGCCACGGAGGCCAAATCAAACCCGGTGCCGCCGAAGAGGGCCTGACCGGCCTCGGCAAAGACCCCGAACCGGAAGGCGGCTTCTTCCACGAACGGCATCACAAAGCCGCCCATGGCCCAATAAAGGGCCCGCTGGGCGCGATTGCCGCTTTGGAGCGGCGCGAGATAGGACTCAAAGATGTTGAAACGTGTGGCCCCGGCCTGGACGGCGGAGGTTTTGGCGGCGTTCCGGTCTCCCACCAATTCCCGCTCCACGGCGTTCAGGGTTTCAACCGGCGTTTCCACCGTTTCCCCGCTTGTTTCGCCGGCGCCGGGCACGACGGAATCCACGAGCCGTTCCTCCACGTCGACGTTCTGTTTCTTTCCGTAGCCTCGGCGTTGCTTCCGCCCGTTGTCGGGACGCGGGGTTTCGGTCCCCACCGTCGCGGCGTCGCCGGTGTTGTCCTGGGACGCTGCCAAGGACAACTGGTCTTGATTTGCCTCCACCCCTTGGCTGTTGACAATGTTTTGCGAAACAGCCGTTTCGGTTTGACTTGCATTTTCTTTCGATTCGGCAAGAAGGGTTGGGGCCACAGCCGAAACGTCGTTCGCCGGCACGTTGGTGTGATCCAAGTCGGCTTTGCTTTCCGATTGCGCCTTCGAATCGATCGCGGGTTCAGTCACTTGCTGACGAGCCGCCGCAAGGGCCGTTTTGAGATCGTTTAATTCCGTGCGTATCCCTTCGCTCGTCCCCGCGGGAGTGATCTGTCCAATGGTGTCGAGTTTCGCCCCCAAAACTTGCAGGCGATCGAGTTTTTCCTCCGTCGAAACACCGGAGGCGTTCAGAACGTCCTCTGTCTGATGTCGCAAGTCGCCGAACAGCTTGGTCCATCCATCCGTCGTCGAGGGGGTCGCTTCCAACCCGGCGATGGCATACAGCGCCGCAAGCTTCTGGGCCGTTTCGGTTCGCTGATTCCCGGATTCCTTGGTGACGGCGTCGAGGGCGTCACCAAGGAATCCGGGAATCAGCGAACCGAAACGGCCCAGAAGCTT